>NZ_JAEIMH010000060.1:0-2098 GCF_016464295.1 Streptomyces sp. N35
GCCTTCGGCGCGGAGCCGGCCGTCTCGACCCGGCGGATCGACATCGTGCCGTCGGTGCGATGGGACGGCCCCTGCGGCGCCGCGGTGCCCGCGTCGCCCGCGCGGGGGCGCAGGGCGCGCATCGTCATGGTGCCCTCGGTCGGGCCGTCCTCGGCGGCGGGCGCCGGGGGCGCGGTGTCCTTCTTCGTACCGGAAGCCGGAGAGTAATCCGTATCCGGCGAAGAAGAGGCAGGGGCAGAGGCAGAGGCAGGGGCAGGGGCAGGGGCAGGGGCAGCCGGAGAAGGCGAGCCGGTTGCGGGAGCGGACGCGGCGACGCGTGGGTCCTGGCCGGAACCGGCCGGCGCACCCCACGACACCCGGCGGTCCTGCTCCCCGCCGAACCCGGACTGCCGTCCCGCGTCGGCCTGCCACGCGGAGGCCGGCTCCGGACGGGCGCCGTGCAGGTCCTCCGGCTCGAAGGACGCGGAGGGTACGGCGTCGGCAGGCGCCGCCTCGGGAACCACCGGAGCCGAAGGCGCGGGCGAGGGCTCGGACGGAGCGGGCTGCGAGGGCGCGGCCTGGGCGGGAGCGGCGGGCACCGCGTCCGCCGGTTCCTCATCGAAGAACATGGGGCCCGTCTCGTCCGCCCGCGGCCCCTGTTGGGCCGGTACCGAGGGCGCCGCGCCACCACCGGGCGGTGCCGGCATGGCCTCGCCCTCGGACGGGGCGGGGCGGCTGGTGCCGGGGACCCAGGCAACTCCGTTCCAGTACCGGACATATCCGGGAATGGACGGATCGGGGTAGTAGCCCGCGCGCGGGCTGGTGTCGCCGGGTGCCGGGGTGGGGGCGCTCATGGTCCGTCGTCCCGTATCTGCTCGGGGGTCTTGGTTTGGGGTCCACATCTATCAGACCACCGGCCGCACCCGGGCCCGTCCCGCCTCATCGGCCCCTTTCGAGCGCGCATGGGCCCGACCTCCACCGTGACCCAGGTCACCTCCAACTCCCGTAAGAAAACCGGAGAAAGTCGCGTAAGCAATCCCCTCCACCGCGCTCTCACCTTCCGTGGGCCGCTTCGGAGCCCGCAGGAGGAAAGGAAGCTGACGCACATGCACACCGTGGTGGAACGCGAGCTTGAGCTGAGGCTGGTGCTGTCACCGGAGCGGACGATCCCGGTGCCGGCCAGGCTCACCTACCGCACGGACGATCCGTACGCCGTGCACATCACCTTCCATGTCAACACCGATCTGCCCGTGTACTGGACCTTCGCCAGGGAGCTCCTGGTCGAGGGGGTGTTCAGGCCGTGCGGGCACGGGGACGTCAGGGTCTGGCCGACCAAGGTCGAGGGGCGCAGCGTGGTGCTCATGGCGCTGAGTTCACCCGATGGTGACGCGCTGCTCGAGGCGCCCGCCGCCGCCGTGTCCGCCTGGCTCGAGCGCACGCTGCGGGTGGTCCCGCCGGGTGCTGAATCCGAGCAGCTCGGCATCGACGAGGGCCTGGCCGAGCTGCTCGCCCCCGCACCGCGCGGTCACGACGACATGTGGCTGAGCGACCCCTGGCCCTCGGACGAGTCCAAGGACGGTGAGTGATCCCGTACGTACCCGTACATGAGAGCGCTAGAACAGTTTGCCCGGGTTGAGGATGCCCAGCGGGTCGAAGGTCTGCTTGATGCCCCGCTGCAACTCGACGCCCACCGGGCCGATTTCGCGCGCCAGCCACTCCTTCTTGAGGACGCCCACGCCGTGCTCGCCGGTGATCGTGCCGCCGAGTTCCAGACCGAGGGCCATGATCTCGTCGAAGGATTCGCGGGCGCGCCGGGACTCGTCGGGGTCCTGCGCGTCGAAGCAGACCGTGGGATGGGTGTTGCCGTCCCCCGCGTGGGCGCAGACCCCGATCGTCAGGTCGTACTTCTCCGCGATCCGCGCGGTGCCCTCGAGCAGGGCGCCGAGCTGTGAGCGCGGCACGCAGACGTCGTCGATCATGCTCGACCCCTTGATCGCTTCGAGCGCGGTGAGGGACAACCGGCGGGCCTGGAGCAGCAGTTCGGACTCGGCGTGGTCCTCCGCCGGTACCACTTCGGTGGCTCCCGCCGCCGCGCCCAGCTCGCCCACGGCCGCCCGAT
>NZ_JAEIMH010000060.1:2108-35794 GCF_016464295.1 Streptomyces sp. N35
TGTCCCCCGCCGGCCCCCCCTGGGGTGCCCCCCCCCCCCCCCCCCCCCCCCCCCCCGCCCGCGGGAGCGGGGGCCGGGTCCGGGGTGTCGAAGGCGGCGAGAAGCAGCGCCTCGGTGGTCTCGGGCAGACCCATCTGCGCCATGTCGTTGACGGCGCGTACCGTCGTACGGTCCATGAGTTCCAGCAGCGACGGCACATGACCGCCTTCCATGATCCTGCATACGGCGTCACAGGCGGCCGCGGTGGACGCGAACTCCGCCGCGAGGACCAGCTGTCGGGGCGGCTGCGGCCTGAGCGCGAGCACCGCGCGGACCACGATGCCCAGGCTGCCCTCGGAGCCGACGAAGAGCCGCGTGAGGTCGTAGCCCGCGACACCCTTCGCGGTACGGCGGCCCGTGGTGAGCAGCCGGCCGTCGGCGAGGACGACGTCGAGGCCGAGCACGTACTCGGCGGTGACCCCGTACTTCACACAGCACAGACCGCCGGAGGCCGTGCCGATGTTGCCGCCGATCGTGCACATCTCCCAACTGGACGGATCCGGCGGGTAGTACAGGCCCCGCTCCCCCACCGCGCGGGACAGCACGGCGTTGATGACGCCGGGTTCGACCACGGCGATACGGTCCACGGGGTTGATCTCGAGGATCCGGTCCATCTTCACCAGCGAGAGCACGATGCAGCCGTCGCTCGCGTTCGCCGCGCCCGAGAGCCCGGTGCGCGCGCCCTGCGGGACGACCGGCACCCGTAGCGCGGTCGCCGTGAGCATGATGTGCTGCACCTCTTCGACGGTGCGCGGAAGCACCACCACCGCGGGTGCGCCGGCCTCGCAGAAGCTCGCCATGTCATGCGCGTACGAGGCGGTGACATCGGGGTCGGTGAGGATCGCCTCGGCGGGGAGTACGTCCTGCAAGCGCTGGAGAAGCTCGGGTGCGGCGGTCATGATCCCCAGACTGGCACTCGGGGCCATCGGTGTGAACCCGTCCGCTCAACCGCTTGCCGTACATCCGTGTGCTCTTCATATGGGCGCACAGTTGCGCCATGGCGAACGAACAGGAACGTGAGGCTCCGGGCTCCGATTGGCCGCCGCCGTTCGGGCAGGGGACGGGACAGGGAACGGAACGGACCACGGGAGCCGGGACGCAGCGGGAGCCCGAGGACCGGTGGCCCACGCCGGACGCGAGGCCGCTCGGCGCGTGGGCCGGGCCCGAGGCGGCCGGGCCCGGGCCCTCGGAGCCGTTCACCTCGGAGCCGGTCACCGGGGAGCCGGTCACCGCGGGAGGCCGCCGCACCCCGCCCCGGCGCGACAGCGCCCATGCCCTGCGCCGGACCCTGATCACGTCGGTCGTCGGCTCGGTCGTCCTGTCCTGCACCGTGTTCGCGCTCCCGCTCGTCGTGGACCACGGCCCCGAGCCCGTGCCCGGCCCCGTCGGCCGGGCGATGCAGGCGGTGGGCGCGGGGGCGCCGGCCTCGCTGACCGATCTCGGTGCGCTGATCGCCGACCGCGAGGCCCACCTGGCGAAGCACCCCGGGGACGAGGAGTCCTGGGCGGTGCTCGGCGGCGCCTACGTCGAGCACGGGAAGCGGACCGCCGACCGCGGGCTCTACACGCAGGCCGAGCAGGCGCTGAACCGTTCGCTGGCCGCGCGCCCCGCCGACCAGGGCAACATCGAGGCGCTGGCCGGGATGGCCGCCCTGGCGAACGCCCGGCACGACTACCGGGCCGCGAAGAAGTGGGGCGAGCTGGCGGTGATGCAGAAGCCGGGGCGCTGGAACCTCTACCCCGTGCTGATCGACACGTATGACCGTCTCGGCGACTACAAGGCGGCCGACAAGGCCCTGGAGAAGCTCCAGGAGCTGCACAACAACGCGGCGATCATGGCGCGTTCCGCCGAGATCTACGGGGACCGCGGCTGGCGCGAGAACGCGGCCGCGGCGATCGTGGACGCCGCCGCGCTCGCGGACGCCCCCGCCGAACAGGCCGCCTATCAGCACAGCGTGGGCGAGCTCGCGTGGGAGCGCGGTGAGGCGGCGGAGTCGCTGCGCTGGTTCGAGACGGCGCTGCGCACCGACCCCGAGCACTACCCCTCCATCGGCGGCAGGGCGCGTGCGCTCGCGGCGCTCGGGCGGACCTCGGACGCCCTGTCGACCTACCAGGACGTGCTGCGCAAGCTGCCCCTGCCGCAGTACGCGGTGGAGCTGGGCGAGCTGTACGAGTCGATCGGGCTCGACGCCGCGGCGAACGCCCAGTACGACGCCGTACGGCGGCAGTTGGCGGATCCTGGTGCGGATCAGCTGGTCCTCGGTCTCTTCGAGGCGGACCACGGGGACGCGGACGCGGCGGTCCAGCGGCTGACCGCGGAGTTCAGGCGGCATCCGGGGCGGCAGGTCACGGACGCGCTGGGCTGGGCGCACTACCGGGCCGGGGACAGCAAGCAGGCGCTGGCGTACGTGAAGCGCGCCATGGACAAGGACGCTCCGCGCAGCGCGCTGTTCGCCTATCACCGGGGGCAGATCGAGCGGGCCGTCGGTGAGTACGGGGCGGCGCGGCGTTTCCTCACGGAGGCCCTGAAGGTCAATCCGCACTTCTCGCGGGTGCACGCGCCGGCCGCGCAGGAGGCCCTGGACGCGCTGGGCGAGCCGCCGCCGGGCGGACCGGTGAACGTCACCGGCGAGAAGCCGCAGCCGCCGGGCCCCGGCCGTCCGTCCGGGTCGCGTCAGCAGGTCGCGCCCCCGGGGCGCCGTGGGCCCCAGGCCCCTCAGCAGGGCGGGGGGTCCTCAGTTCCTCGCGCAAGGGCTCGGGCTCCTCCACGTACAAGAAGCAGACCCCGCGGACGCAGGAGCAGGCGCCGCAGCGTACGACGCCGCGCAAGCAGAGCAGTGGCGGCAGCGGAAGTGGCAGCGGTAGCGGTAGCGGAAGTGGCAGCGGCGGCGGTACGAAGCCGGCGCCCAAGCGCACCGCTCGCTGAAGCCGGAGCCGAAGCCGTAGCCGCAGCCGTAGCCGTAGCCGGACACGAAAGGGGGCGGGACCTCGAAAGGTCCCGCCCCCGCCCGTGGTTACAGGTTGCCGCGCTTCTCCTGCTCACGCTCGATCGCCTCGAACAGGGCCTTGAAGTTGCCCTTGCCGAAGCCCATCGAGCCATGGCGCTCGATCATCTCGAAGAAGACGGTCGGGCGGTCCTGGACCGGCTTGGTGAAGATCTGCAGCAGATAGCCGTCCTCGTCGCGGTCGACGAGGATCTTCAGCTCGCGCAGGGTCTCGACGGGGACGCGGGTCTCGCCCGCCCACTCGCCGAGGGTGTCGTAGTACGAGTCCGGGGTGTCGAGGAACCGGACACCGTTCGCGCGCATGGAACGGACCGTGGCGACGATGTCGTTCGTGGCGAGCGCGATGTGCTGGACGCCGGCGCCGCCGTAGAACTCCAGGTACTCGTCGATCTGCGACTTCTTCTTCGCGATCGCGGGCTCGTTGATCGGGAACTTGACCTTGAGCGTGCCGTCCGCGACGACCTTGGACATGAGCGCGGAGTACTCGGTGGCGATGTCGTCGCCCACGAACTCCTTCATGTTCGTGAAGCCCATGACCTTGTTGTAGAAGGCCACCCACTCGTTCATCTTGCCGAGTTCGACGTTGCCGACGCAGTGGTCGATGGCCTGGAACGTGCGCTTGGCCGGCGGCTCGACCATCGGATCGGCAGCCACGAAGCCGGGCAGGTACGGGCCGGTGTAGTCCTTGCGCTCGACCAGCGTGTGACGGGTCTTGCCGTACGTGGCGATCGCGGCGCGCACGACGACGCCCTGCTCGTCCTTCGTCTCGTACGGCTCGTCGATCCCGCGGGCACCGTGCTCGATCGCGTACGCGTAGGCGGCGCGCGCGTCCGGGACCTCGATGGCGAGGTCGATCACGCCGTCGCCGTGCTCGGCGACATGGGCCTCGAGGAAGCGGCCCCAGTCGGTGGAGGCCTTGATGACGGAGGTGAAGACGAAACGGGCCGAGCCGTTCTTGAGCACGTAACTGGCGGTCTCGCGGCTGCCGTTCTCCGGTCCGGAGTACGCGACCAGCTGCATGCCGAAGGCGGTCGAGTAGTAGTGCGCGGCCTGCTTGGCGTTGCCCACGGCGAAGACGACCGCGTCCATTCCCTTCACCGGGAAGGGGTCGGCCTGCCGGGTGGTGTCGGGGGTGTGGTCGAGAGTCTCAGTCATGGCCGTAGGGTCTCTCCGGGCCGCAAGGTGCGCAATAGTTGGTGAATTGGCTGGGCATTCTGCACAGTCGTACGCCAGGATGGCCGGACGATCTGTACACGATGACCAGTCGGAGTGTGACCCCCGCCATGCCCCCGCCCTCGTCGTCCCCGCCCGGCTCCTCCGGCATCGACCAGCTCGACGGCCGCCTCATCGTGCTGCTCGCCCGTGAACCCCGGATCGGCGTCCTGGAGGCCTCGCGGCGGCTGGGGGTCGCGCGCGGGACGGTGCAGGCGCGGATGGACCGGCTTCAGTCGAATGGAGTCATCCGGGGCTTCGGTCCCGATGTGGACCCGGCGGCGCTCGGCTACCCGGTGACGGCCTTCGCGACGCTGGAGATCAAACAGGGCCAGGGCACGGAGGTACGGGCGCATCTGGCGACCGTTCCGGAGGTCCTGGAGCTGCACACCACCACCGGTCACGGGGACATGCTGTGCCGCCTGGTGGCCCGCTCCAACGCGGACCTTCAACGTGTGATCGACCGGGTTGTGGGTTTTGATGGCATCGTCCGGGCCTCCACGGCGATCGTCATGGAAAATCCCGTTCCGCTGCGGATCATCCCGTTGGTGGAGCAGGCGGCGGCCTGGGAGGACAACGGCCCCTGATCCGAGAGGCGAGCAGGCGTGAACTTCTGGGATTACCTCGGCAGCCGGCACGAGCAGTTGCTGGCGGATGCGTTCCAGCACGCCAGCGCGGTCTTCCAGTGCATGGTGATCGCCACGCTCCTCGGCATCCTGATCGGCGTCGTCACGTACCGCAGCGAATGGGCGGGCAATCTCGCCACGCTCACGACCTCGACGATCCTGACCGTCCCCTCCCTGGCCATGATCGGTCTGCTGATCCCGATCGTGGGCCTGGGTGTGCCGCCGACGGTGATCGCACTGACCCTCTACGGACTCCTTCCCATCGTGCGGAACTCGATCGTCGGTCTGCGCGGGGTCGATCCGGCCCTGGTGGACGCGGCCAAGGGCATCGGGATGTCGCGTACGGCCCGGCTCTTCAAGGTCGAGCTGCCGCTCGCGTGGCCGCCGATCCTGACCGGTATCCGGGTCTCCACGCAGATGCTGATGGGCATCGCCGCGATCGCCGCGTATGCCTCGGGCCCCGGGCTCGGCAATGAGATCTTCCGCGGGATCGGCTCCCTCGGCAGCAAGAACGCACTCAACCAGGTACTCGCCGGCACGCTCGGGATCGTCGTCCTCGCGCTGCTCTTCGACGCCGCCTACGTACTGATCGGACGGCTGACCATCTCTAGGGGTATCCGTGTCTGAGACGACCACGACCGAGGCCGCCGCTGCGAGCGCCGTCAAGCAGACCACCGGCGCGACGATCGAGCTGGAGAACCTCACCAAGCGCTACCCGGGCAGCTCGGAGCCCGCGGTGGACGCCGTGAACATGGAGATCAAGGCCGGTGAACTGGTCATCTTCGTAGGGCCTTCGGGCTGCGGGAAGTCCACGACCCTGAAGATGATCAACCGCCTGATCGAACCGACCGGCGGCCGGATCCGGATCGACGGCGAGGACGTCACGGACATGGACCCGGTGAAGCTGCGCCGGAAGGTCGGCTATGCGATCCAGTCCTCCGGGCTCTTCCCGCACATGACCGTCGCGCAGAACATCGCTCTGGTGCCGAAGATGATCGGCTGGTCCAAGCCCAAGATCAAGGACCGGGTCGAGGAGATGCTCGATCTGGTGGGTCTGGATCCGGCGGAGTTCCACGGGCGCTATCCGCGCCAGCTCTCCGGCGGCCAGCAGCAACGCGTCGGTGTGGCACGGGCGTTGGCGGCCGATCCGCCCGTACTCCTGATGGACGAGCCGTTCGGCGCGGTCGACCCGATCACCCGTGACCACCTCCAGGACGAGCTGATCCGGCTGCAGCACGAGCTGCACAAGACGATCGTCTTCGTCACGCACGACTTCGACGAGGCCATCAAGCTGGGCGACCGGATCGCGGTCCTGCGCGAGCGCTCGCACATCGCGCAGTTCGACACCCCGGAAGCGATTCTGACGAATCCCGCCGATGACTTCGTGTCCGGTTTCGTGGGCGCGGGCGCGGCCCTGAAGCGGCTCAATCTCACCCGCGTACGGGATGTGGAGATCCGCGACTACCCGACCGTGACCGTGGACGACCCGCTGCAGGAGATCTTCAACAAGCTGCGCGACGGCACGACCAACGAGCTGCTGCTTCTCGACAAGCGCGGCCGGCCCTACAAGTGGCTCAGGCGCGGCGACTTGATGCGGGCGCGCGGTTCGCTGGCCCGTGCGGGCGCGCTCGTGCACGACACGGTGACGCGTGACGCCACCCTGCGCGACGCCCTGGAGGCCGTGCTCACCGAGAGCGCGGGACGGGTCGCGGTGACCGGGCGGCGCGGCGAGTACACGGGCGTCGTGGACATGGAGACGCTGATGAACTCCGTGCACGAACTCCTCGAACAGGACCGGCTCGACGCCATCGAGCACCAGCACGACCTCCAGGACCAGCGTGCCGAGCAGACCCATCGTGCGCAGGAGGGCGAGGGGGCCGGGTTCCGGGAGGAGGAGTCGTGACGCCACCGCAGGAGCCACCACTCAGCCCCCATCCGACCGAACCGCGCCGCCCCGACGGGGAGCACGAGGTCAAGGGCCACACCTTCCGTGACACCGGCGACGGCGAACCGGAGGCGACCCCGGTCGTCTCCGCCACCCGTGAGCCGCGCCGCCTGACCTGGCAGAAGCTGACCTTCCTGCCGGTGACGCTGCTCGTGGTGCTGGGGATCACCTGGCTGTGGTTCCGCAACGCCGACCTCGACTCCATCTCCCGGAACGCGCTCGCGGACGGCAACGTCTGGGTGCGTCTGAAGCAGCACATCGAACTCACCGTGATCTCCACGTTCTTCGTGCTGCTCATCGCCATCCCGCTGGGGATTCTGCTGACGCGCAAGCGGCTGCGCCCCGCGGCCCCGTTCGCGATGGCGCTTGCCAACATCGGCCAGGCGACCCCCGCGATCGGTCTGCTCGCGCTGCTCGTCATCTGGATGGGCATCGGTATGAAGGCCGCCCTGGTCGGCATGGTGATCTACGCGGTCCTTCCGGTGCTCTCCAACACCATCGCGGGCCTGAAGGCCAACGACCCGACGCTCCTCGAAGCCGCGCGCGGGATCGGGATGTCCCCGCTCGGGGTCCTCGGCAAGGTCGAACTCCCCCTGGCCGTACCGCTGATCCTCGCGGGCGTACGGACGGCGCTGGTCCTGAACGTGGGCACCGCGACGCTCGCGACCTTCGGCGGCGGTGGCGGGCTCGGCGACCTGATCTCGACCGGTATCACGACCCAGCGCATGCCGGTCCTGGTCCTCGGCTCGATCCTCACGGTCGCGCTCGCGCTCCTGGTGGACTGGCTGGCCTCGCTCGCGGAGATCATGCTCAGGCCGCGCGGCCTGGAGGTGCGCTCATGAAGCGGCGGCTCTACGGGGTGTGCGCGGCGCTGGCGCTGCTCGCGGCCGGCTGCGGGCTGCACAGCGGCAGCCCGCTGGTGGCGGATGTCGCGCCGGGGTCGATCGGCAAGGGCACACCGCTCGACGGGGTCGATCTCACGGTCACCTCCAAGGAGTTCACCGAACAGCTGGTCCTCGGCCAGATCATGGGCATCGCCCTCAAGGCAGCCGGCGCCGACGTGCTCGACCGCACCGGCATCCAGGGGTCCATCGGCGCCCGTGAGGCGGTCAAGTCCGGTGACGCGGACGGGATGTACGAGTACACGGGCACGGGCTGGATCACGTATCTCGGGAACACGGAACCGGTCGTCGGCGCGCAGGCGCAGTGGCAGGCGCTGCACGACGCGGACGTCAAGAACGGCATCGACTGGCTGCCGCCCGCCGAGCTCAACAACACATACGCACTCGCCGTGAACCAGGCCAACGAGAAGAAGTACGGCACCAAGACGCTCTCCGACGTCGCCGCGCTCTCGAAGTCCGACCCGTCGGCGGTGACGCTCTGCGTCAACCAGGAGTTCGCCTCGCGCGACGACGGGCTGCCCGGCATGGAGAAGGCGTACGGCATGAAGATCCCGCCGTCCCAGGTGCAGGCGATGGACTCCGGGATCGTCTACACGCAGGTGTCGGGCGGTTCGGCTTGCACGTTCGGGCTCGTGTTCACGACGGATGGCCGGATCAAGGCGATGGATCTGGTCGTGATGGAGGACGACAAGCACTTCTTCCCGTCGTACAACGCGGCGCCGATGATGAACGCCGAGACGATGAAGGAACACCCCGAGATCGCCGGCATCCTCGACCCGATCACGAAGAAGCTGACGAACTCGGTGGCGCAGGATCTGAACGCCAAGGTGGATGTGGACGGGCAGGATCCGCATCAAGTGGCGTTGGATTGGTTGGTTTCGGAGGGGTTTGTCACGAAGAGCTGAGTTCCAAAGAAGTAGTTGCAAAGAAATGCTTGCAACCAAGTCTTTGCATCGCTACGGTGAGGGCATGGCCGAGCCGGAGAAGCATCCGAAGAACGACCCCGCCATACGCGATCTGGACCCGCGGTCCCTGCGGGGGCTCGCGCATCCGCTGCGGATGCAGTTGCTCGATTTTCTACGCCGCTTCGGTCCGGCAACCGCGTCCCAACTGGCCAACCGGCTGGGCGAGTCGAGCGGGGCGACCAGCTATCACCTGCGGCAGCTCGCCGCGCACGGGTTCGTGGAGGACGCCCCGGAGCACGGGAAGGGACGGGAGCGCTGGTGGAAAGCGGTGCACGTCGGGACACGGATGACGTCCGAGCTGATCCACGACCCGGACCCCACGGTGCGCGGAGCGGTCGAGTCGATGCTGCACATGATGGCCGACCAGCACACCTCGGAACTCAACACGTTTCTGGGCACGCGGTACCAACTCCCCGAGGAATGGCGCGACGCGGCCGACATGAGCGGCTGGCGGCTCAGCCTCACGCCCGATCAGGCGCGCGAGCTGAGTGAACGGCTGATGGAAGTGATCGAGAGCTACAAGCGCGACATGCCGGGCGAACGGGGGCCGGGCGAGCGAGCGTTCCGCGTGCAGCTGCACGCGTTTCCCCGTACCGACGAGGAGGACTCGAAGTGATACCCGAAGCGCACCTCTACGTACACCAGCAGCGCACCAACGAACTCCCGCACAGCACCAGGGAGTTGAAGCCCACCGAGGACCCGTCCGGACTGCGGGTCCGCCTCGGCTGGACCCTCGTCCACGTAGGGTTGCGGCTCGCCACCCCGGCGCGCCCCGCCCCCGCGTTCAGCAGCTAGGAACGTCCCCGCCCTTGTCCAGGGCCCTGAGCGCCTCCACCGTCTGCTCCAGGGTCGTGACCGGAATCAGCCGGAGCCCCTTCGGCAGCTCGGCCCGAGCGTCCGAGCACTCGGCCTTCGGGACGAGGAAGACCGTGGCGCCGTCACGCTTGGCCGCCTGGGTCTTGAGCGACACCCCGCCGACCGGGCCCACCTTGCCGTCCGCGTCGATCGTGCCCGTACCGGCGATGGAGCGGCCGCCGGTCAGATCGCCGCCAGCGCCGTTGCCGTCGAGCTTGTCGACGATGCCGAGGGAGAAGAGCAGGCCCGCGCTCGGGCCCCCGATGCCGGCGAGTTCGAGGTCGACCTTGACGTCGTCGGGGTCCTTGTCCAGGTAGTTCAGGGCCGCCTCGACCGCGGAGTTCTGCGACTTCCGCATCTCGGCGACATTGTGCTCCTCGATCTCCTTGACGCTGCCGCCGCTCGGATAGACCGCGTCGCGCGGCATCACCGCGCGGTCGGTGCGGAACCAGCCGTCGACCACGTCCCCGAAGTCGACGTCGGCGTCCGGGCCGGTGGCGAGGATCGTGGTCATCCGCAGCTCGCCGTCCGTCTCGCGGGTCGGCGCGCCCTCGATGGTGATCACGGGCTTGCCGTCGTGCTCGCCGAGCACGTCCGAGGTCCCGCCGGGCTGCGCCACGGTGAACGGGAGCGGGGCGAGTCCGGCGACGGCGAGCAGCGCGGCGACGGGGACGGCGCTGAGGGCGAGGGCCGTGCGGCGGCTGAGGCGAGTGAGCACGGGGTCAATCTAACGTGGGCGGCCCGGTCACCCGGCGTACAGGTCGCGCCGGGCGACGGTGAAGCGCCTCAGGGCGTCCGGCAGCGGGGCGGTCCCGATGCCGGGGCCGGTGGGCACGGGCAGATGGCCGTCGTCGAGGACGAACGGTTCGGTGAGGTCCTCGGCGAAGTAGCGGCTCGACGCCGAGGTGTCGCCGGGCAGCGTGAAGCCCGGCAGGGCGGCAAGGGCCAGGTTGGGCGCGCGGCCGATCCCGGTCTCCAGCATGCCGCCCACCCACGCCGGCACCCCGTGCGCGGCGGCGACGTCGTGGAGACGGCGGGCCTCCAGGTAGCCGCCGACCCGGGCCGGCTTCACATTGACCACGCGGCAGGCGTCCATGGCGATGGCGGAGGCCGTGTCGCGGGCGTTGTGCAGGGACTCGTCCAGGCAGACAGGGGTGGTGATGCGCTGCTGCAGCAGGGCGTGCGCGTGCGGGTTGTTCTCGTCCAGGGGTTCCTCGATGAGCAGCAGCCCGAACGCGTCCAGCTTCCGCAGCTGCTCGGCGTCGGCCAGGGTGTACGCCGTGTTGGCGTCGACCTGCAGCGGCAGCGCGTCGCCGAAACGCTCGCGCACGGCCCGTACGGGCTCGACGTCCCAGCCGGGCTCGATCTTCAGCTTGATGCGTACGTAGCCCTCCGCGAGATAGCCCTCGACATCGTCGAGCAGCGCGGGCACGGAGTCCTTGATGCCGACCGAGACCCCGGCGGGCACCCGCTCGCGCACGGCACCGAGGAAGGTGGCGAGCGACATCCCGTACGCCCGCAGCTCGGCGTCGAGGAAGGCCGTCTCGACCGCGGCCTTGGCCAGCTCGTGGCCCTTGACCTTCGCCATCACGGGAGCGAGGGCCGCGACGGCGGGAACAGGGAGCTCGGCGATCCTCGGCAGCAGGAAGTCCCGGATGACGATCTCGGCGCCGGCCAGGAACTCCGAGCAGTAGTCGGGCGCCGGATCGGCCGCGAACTCCGACCAGCCCTCGGCCTCGTCCGTGACCACCCGCAGCAGGAAGGTGTCCTTCGCCGCCATCGTCCCGAAGGACGTACGGAAAGGGGTGACCAGCGGGATGGCCACGTGGTGGAGTTCGACGCGTTCGAGCTTCACGCCCGTGTCCTTTCCAGGGTGTACCAGCCGTCGCGGGACATCGAGGTGGCGGCGTACCCCTCGGCGAAGGCCTCGGTGAAGACCTCCCGTACCGCGTGCCGCCAGCGCAGTCCGAGCTCCGGATCGGCGGCGCGCAGCTTCACGATGTCGTCCGGAACGCGGCACCAGAGGGTGCCGGTGCCGTCGTATCTCGCGAGCGGGTCGCCGTCGGGGGCGGTGGCGAGGACCTCGCCGGTGGGGCTCGCGGGCTCGGGGGCCTCCGCGTCGGAGCGGGTCAGGTCCCAGGTGACGGTGAGCCGGTCGCTCTCGTCGCCGTCGTTCAGACCGTCGGCCATCGGCCCGTAGAAGTCGACGAGGTATTCGGTGCCTGTGCCGCCGAGCTTGACCAGATTGAAGCGGGCGTTGCGTCCGACCAGCGGGTCGAACGTCCACCGCATGGTGCGCGCCCCGCGCTGCACCGCCCAGTCCCGCTGCGCCCGCTTCACGACGAGCCCGACTCCGCGGTCACTGGTACGCGCCGCGGCCACGAACGAGTAGCAGTCCCGCGTGCCCGGCTCCCCGAACACGGCGACGGCCGCCCCGAGCAGCTCACCGCCCGTGTCGTACGCGGCGTGCACGGCGCCGCCGGCGTGCTCCAGGCTGTGCAGCACCTCGGCCGGATAGGGCGGCACGCTGCGCGGCGTCCGCCACACATCGCAGAAGAAGTCGGCGACAGCGGCGATCCCGGCCACGTCGTGCACGGTACGGACGGTGACGGTCATATCCCGATTGTGCCGTCGAGCACGACCGGCCGCCCCTGCGCCCTTGAGCCTTTGTGGCCTCGACGCCAGACTGACCCGGTGCCTTCAGCCTCCCGACTGACCGGTGTACAGGCGGTGTTGTTCGACTCCGGTGGCGTACTGGTGCAGCCCCTGGGTGGCCGCTGGAACCCGCGCGCCGACTTCGAGCCGACGGTTCTGGCCCACTCCCCCGGGATCACAGACGAGCAGTTCGCCGAGGCCGTCGCGGCCGGTGACCGGTTCCTGGACGCGGCGACCGGCACACCCCCGTACGACGACTACCACCGGATCCTGCTCGGCCGGCTCGGCATCGAGGCGACACCCGGACTGCTCGCGGAACTCAGCCGTGAAGTCGACCCCGCCACGGTCCTGGAGCCCTTTCCAGACGCCCTGCCCACCCTTGGCGAGCTGGGGCGCCGCGGGGTGCGGATGGCAGTGGTGTCGGATGCCTGGCCCGAGCTCCCCGCACTGCACGACCGGCTCGGTCTGGGCGGGTACTTCGAGGCGTATGCGATCTCGGCGGTGCTCGGCTGCAACAAGCCGGACCCGCGGATGTACCGCCACGCGAGCGACGCGCTCGGGCTCGCACCCGCGCAGTGCCTGTTCGTGGACGACGATCCGGAGCTGGTCGCGGCGGCGATCGCTCTGGGCTACGCAGGGCGCGCGGTGTGCCGGCCCGAGGTCGCGGCGGGTGTGGCGGCGGTCGGGGTCCCTTCCATCGGCTCGCTGACCGAGCTCCTGGACCTGTTCTGACGCCGGCGGCCCGCCCCCCCCCTGGACCCCGCCCGGCGCACCCCACGCGGCACCTCATCGCACCCACTCCCCCAGCTGCCGTTCGCACGCCCGCAGCTGTGCCACCGGGACGAACTCGCCTGCTGTGTGCGCCAGAGTGGGGTCGCCCGGGCCGAAGTTCAGGGCGGGGACGCCGAGTTCGGTGAAGCGGGCGACGTCCGTCCAGCCCAGCTTGGGGCGCGGTGTCGTGCCGAGGAAGGCGACAAGGGAGGCGATCGCCGGGCGGGCAAGGCCCGGCAGAGCGCCAGGCGCGGCGTCGGTGACGAGGAACTCGTCGTAGGCCGAGGGCGGGAGGAGCCCCCGTACGTACTCCTCCGCCTCCTTCGGTGAACGGTGCGGCGCGAAGCGGGCGTTGACCGTGATCACGCACTCGTCGGGGACGACATTGCCGGCGACTCCTGCGCGTACGGCGACGGCGCCGAGGCCCTCGCGGTACTCGAGGCCGTCGATCACCACCCGCTCGGGCTCGTGGTCGGCCAGACGCTGCAGGATCGCCGCCGAGCGGTGGACCGCGTTGACACCCATCCAGGCGCGGGCGGTGTGGGCGCGGGTGCCGCGGACCACGATGTCGGCTTCGAGATAGCCCTGGCAGCCTGCCTCCACGCCCGCGTCGGAGGGCTCCATGAGGAGCGCGAAGTCGGCGGTGAGCAGGTCGGGGCGGTGGAGGGCGAGCCGGCCCAGACCGTTGCGGTCGCCTTCGACTTCCTCGCACTCGTAGAAGATGTACGTGATGTCCCTTGCGGGCGCGGTCAGTTCGGCCGCCAGGCGCAGGGCCACGGCGACGCCGCCCTTCATGTCGCAGGCGCCCAGACCGTGGATCCGTTCGCCCTCCAGGCGGGAGGGGAGATTGTCCGCGGCGGGGACGGTGTCCAGGTGGCCGGCGACGATCACGCGCTCCGGACGGCCGAGGGCGGTACGGGCCACGACCGTGTTGCCGAACCGCTCGACGGTCAGATGCGCAAGCGCGGCCAGGGCCGACTCGACCGCGTCGGCGAGCGGGCCCTCGGCGCCGCTCTCGGAGGGGAGGTCCACCAACGCGCGGGTCAGCGCGACCACATCGGCGGTGAGATCAAGGTCGGGCGTCACTGCTGCTCCTGCTGGGGGTCGGTCCTTGCGGGCGTGCCCCCAGCAGATCACACGGCGGCCCCGCTACCGGAGCGCGTCCGCGACCTCGCGGGCCGCGTCCAGGACGCGGGGCCCGACCCGCTCAGGGACCGAGTCGGACAGCATGACCACGCCGACGCTGCCCTCTATGCCGGTCACCCCGAGCAGCGGTGCAGCGGCGCCGCTCGCGCCGGCCTCCAACTCGCCGTGGGTGAGGGTGAAGCCGGGGTCGTCGACGAGTCCCTGGCGGGCGGCGAGTATCGCCTTGCCGGCCGCGCCGCGGTCCAGCGGATGACGGAAACCGGTGCGGTACGCGACGTGGTAGTCCGTCCAGGTGGGCTCGACGACCGCGACCGCGAGGGCCTCCGTGCCGTCGGCGAGCGTCAAGTGGGCGGTGGCGCCTATGTCTTCGGCCAGCGAGCGCAGCGCCGGCAGCGCGGCCTCGCGCACCAGCGGGTGCACCTGGCGGCCGAGGCTCAGGACGCCGAGTCCGACACGGGCGCGGCCGCCCAAGTCGCGGCGTACCAGCGCGTGTTGTTCGAGCGTGGCAAGGAGGCGGTAGACGACGGTGCGGTTGACCCCGAGCTTGGTGGACAGTTCGGTGACGGTCAGCCCGTGGTCCGTGTCGGCGAGCAGCTTGAGGACACGCAGTCCCCGGTCGAGCGTCTGGGAGGTCTCCGCGGTCACGACGCCCTCTCCTTAAGGTGAGTGGCGACGGCCTTGTACGCGGCGGTGTCCACGATGAGCGGTCACCCCGTCGCCGGTCCCGTCGGCGACGCGCGTCAGAGGCCGCCGGTCATCAGCTCCACGGAAGGCCTGACTCCCCCGCCGAGCTCACGCACCGGCTGCGCTCCGCGGCGGCGCTGCCACGGGGCGTGTGCGTTGCCGGGACAGTAGCGAGCGGGTCCGCTGAGCGGAAGACTCCGTCCAGAATCCGGGCACTCGACGTCGAAGGGCAGAGAGTTACGGGCTGTTTGCCGGGAAGGTCCCGCGACGGTGAAGCCCTTGACTCTCAGGCCGTAACCCGCAGGCCGCGCCCGTCAGGTCCTGACCCGCAGCCCGCGCCCCGCAGTCCTGACCCGCAACCCGTGGCCCTCAGGCCCCCGCCCCGGGCTTCCGCCCGATGACCACCATCGCCGCACCCACACCGAGGATGAGCAGAGCCCCCACCACGGTCCAGAGCCCGGGCATCAGGGGCGAGACCAGGAACACCGCCACGACGACCACGGCGCACAAGGCGGCGAGCGTGGTGCGGCGGTACTTCATGGCAGGACCTCGGTCGGCAGGGACGGCGGAGTCGGCGGGCGGCCGCGGCTCGCCCGGCCGGTCCCGACACCAACATAATGATCAAATAAGGGTCCATCGAGCAGCGGAAGTCCCGGGCCCGGGAGCAAAGGTCCCGGGCCGGGCGGCGACGAAGGTCCCGAATGAGGCCATACGCACCGCACACCGCGCGCGACGAGCCCTCACTTCATCCGGGTCGCCCACTCCTGCACCTTGGCGATCCGCTGCCGCAACTGACCGGCCGTGGCCTCCGCGCTCGGCGGACCGCCACAGGTCCGGCGCAGCTCGGTGTGGATCACGCCGTGCGGTTTGCCGGACTGGTGGACGTACGCACCGACCATCGTGTTGAGCTGCTTGCGCAGTTCGAGCATCTCCTTGTGGGAGACCACCGGACGACGCTCGGCCGGCATTTCGAGCAGGTCGGCCTCTTCGGCGGGCTTCTTGCGGCTGTGCGCGATCTGCCGCTGCTGGCGCTTCTGCAGCAGCAGCTCGACCTGGTCGGGTTCGAGGAGGCCGGGGATGCCGAGGTAGTCCTGCTCCTCCTCGCTGCCGGGGTGGGCCTGCATGCCGAACTCGGCGCCGTTGTACATCACCCGGTCGAAGACCGCGTCGGACTCCAGCGCCTCGAACGGCAGCGTGTCCTGCTCGCCGGTGTCCTCGTCCTGCTCCTTGTTGGCCTCGTCCATCTCGGCCTCGGACTCCGCATACGGGTCCTCCTCGCCGTCCTTCTTCGGCTTGTCGAGCACGTGATCGCGCTCGACCTCCATCTCGTTGGCGAAGCCGAGCAGGTCGGGGATGGTGGGCAGGAAGACCGAGGCGGTCTCGCCGCGGCGCCGCGACCGTACGAAACGGCCGACGGCCTGCGCGAAGAACAGCGGCGTGGAGATCGTGGTCGCGTACACCCCGACCGCGAGGCGCGGGACGTCGACGCCCTCGGACACCATGCGGACCGCGACCATCCAGCGGTCGGTGCTCTCGCTGAAGTCGTCGATCCGCTTCGAGGCCCCCGCGTCGTCGGAGAGCACGACGGTCGCCTTGGTCCCGGTGATCTCGCGGATCAACTTCGCATACGCACGGGCCGAGTCCTGATCGGCGGCGATCACCAGACCGCCCGCGTCATGGATGGACTTACGGACCTCGGTGAGGCGCTGGTCGGCGGCGCGCAGCACGTTGGGCATCCAGTCGCCGCGCGGGTCGAGCGCGGTGCGCCAGGCCTGGCTGATGGCGTCCTTGGTCATCGGCTCGCCGAGCCGGGCCGCGATCTCGTCGCCCGCCTTCGTACGCCAGCGCATATTGCCGCTGTACGAGAGGAAGATGACGGGCCGCACGACGCTGTCGGCGAGTGCGTTGCCGTAGCCGTACGTGTAGTCCGCGGACGAGCGCCGGATGCCGTCCCTGCCCTCTTCGTACTGGACGAAGGGGATCGGGTTGGTGTCCGAACGGAACGGGGTGCCGGTCAGCGCGAGCCGGCGGGTGGCCGGCTCGAAGGCTTCGAGGCAGGCCTCGCCCCAGGACTTGGAGTCACCGGCGTGGTGGATCTCGTCGAGGATGACCAGGGTCTTGCGCTGCTCCACGCGGTTGCGGTGCAGCATCGGCCGCACGCCGACGCCCGCGTAGGTCACGGCGACGCCGTGGTACTCCTTGCTGAGCGGGCCCGCGCTGTACTCCGGGTCCAGCTTGATCCCTATCCGGGCCGCGGCGTCCGCCCACTGCTTCTTCAGGTGCTCGGTCGGTGCGACCACGGTCACTTGCTGCACCACATGGTGGTGCAGCAGCCAGGAGGCGAGGGTCAGCGCGAAGGTCGTCTTGCCGGCGCCGGGGGTGGCGACGGCGAGGAAATCCCTCGGCTGCTCCTGCACATACCGCTCGAGGGCCCCTTGCTGCCAGGCGCGCAGCTTGTTGGCCGTACCCCAGGGGGCACGTCCGGGGAACGCAGGTGAGAGGTGGTGCGAGCTGCTGGTGGCGGTGGTAGTCACGGTCTCCGGTTCGGCAGGTCGGCGGCGTGGGTCTGACGGTCAGTGGGCCGACGACGGACTGGTGCCGGCTCCGTATGACAACCGGGCCACCTTACCGGTGCGGGTGTTTCGGTCCCGGCGCAACGAGGCGGGTCGGGGCCGGGTGCGAGATGGGTCACACGCGACAGGGTGCGGCTTGGGTCACCTGAGCGAATCCTCAGGAGTACGCAGCCGTCCCGCCACCCATACGCCCACTGCCGCGACCAGCACCGACAGCACGAACACCGAAGCGAACGCCACCGCGGGCCCGCCCGTAGCCGCATCCGCCCCGTGTCCGGAGAGCGCGCCCCCGCCCAGCGCCGCGAACGCCGCTCCGCCGCCCGCGAGGAGCAGGGCGTTGGACAGGCCGTCGGATATCTGGAGCGCCGCGGAGTTGGCGCCCGCTTCCGTCGGGGCGGACAGGCTCAGGAGCAGGACGCTGGTCGAGGAGATCACCAGGCCCATACCGAAGCAGCCCCAGGCCCAGGCGAGCGCGATGATCCAGACCGGGACGGACTCGATCAGGACGGTCGGGGCCGTCGCTATCGCCGCGGTGACCAGGACCATGCCGAGGCGAACCAGCGGCTCGCGGCGGTCTTCGAGGCGCGGACGGGACTGGAGGTAGGAGCCGAGCGCCCAGGTAGCGCCGCCGACCGCAAGGGCGAGACCGGCCATGGTCAGGGAGAGGCCGCGCCGTGAGACCAGCATCAGCGGGATGAAGGACTCCGCCGCGATGAACGAACCCGCCGCGAGACCCCGCAGCAGGATCACCGAAGGAAGCCCGCGCCCCGCTCGGAATGTGCCGCGCGGCAGCAGCGCGAGCACCGACGGGACGAGCACCGCGAGCCCGGCCGCCGCGGGCAGCACCGAGAACGGCCGCAGATCCTGGCCCGCGTACTGCAGGAGGCCCGCGCCGAGCGAGATGCCGAGCGCGAGACGGATCCGGCGGGACTCGAGGAGCGTGGGCGCGCCGTCCGGCGGTCCCCCGGCATTGGTCCGTATCGCCGGCAGCGCGAGCAGCAGCGGGATCGCCACCAGGGCCGGGATGCCGAGGAACACCCAGCGCCAGCCGAGGTGTTCGGTCACCGTCCCCGCCACCAGCGGGCCGACGATCGCCGGGACGACCCAGCCCGCCGCGAACGCCGCCATGATCGCGGGCCGCAGCCGCTCCGGATAGGCCCGGCTGACCACCACGTACAACGCGACGATCACCAGTCCCCCGCCGAGCCCCTGCACCGCGCGCCCTGCGATGAACAGCCACATCGCCCCCGCCGTACCGGACAGCAGCAGTCCCGCCGCGAACGCGCCGATTCCCGCCGCCAGCGCCCCCAGCGGTCCGCGCCGGTCGGCCCACTGGCCGGCCAGGACCATGCCGAAGAGCGAGGTCGTGAAGTACCCCGAGAACGCGAAGCCGTAGAGCGCGATCCCGTCCAACTCCCGTGCCGCCACCGGCATCGCGGTGCCGACCGCGGTGGCCTCGAAGGCGATCAGGACGACGACCGAGACGATCCCGACGCTCAGGGCGCGCAGGCGCCGCCCCAGCACCCCTTCATCAGGGGTGGCGAGGCTCGGGAGCGCTGCGGTGCGCGGTTCGACAGCGGTCATGCGAAGAACCGTACGACCCGGCACTGACAACCGCGCCTGACCAGGGACGGGACCTTCCTGGTCCGTTGGTCCTACGCCTAGAAGCCTCGCCGCGGCCACCCGGAAGCCGCCACCCCGAAGCGTGAACGCGGCATGGCAGTCGTATTGCGGCACCCGCCGTTGCCTTGGCCGCGCCCGGACGCCCGCCTACCGTCGAGGACATCAACACGGCCGTGTGCCCGAGTGGTTCAGGGGCTTGCCTGCAAAGCAAGTAACGCGGGTTCGATTCCCGCCACGGCCTCCGGTGCGGCAGCGCGCACGGAGCGGCCCCGGGTGTCCCGCACCCGGGGTCCTCACGTCTCCCGCAGGCCCGCCCCTGTCTCCGACAGCTCGAGCCGCCACATGATCTCCCCGTCGTGCACGACATCGGTGGAGACGAGCCCGGCGGCCGCGGCGACCGCCGCGGAGGCGTGATGATCCGGGTGCACATGGGCGATCACGGCGGCGATGCGCTGGACGGGTTCCTGTGCCAGCGCCGCCACCAGCGCACAGGCCGCCTCCCGCGCGATGCCCCGCCCCTGCCACGGGGTGCCCACGGTCCAGGCGATCTCGGCGATACGGGAGCCCTCCGCGTAACCGGACAGATGCGCCGGCGCGGGACCGACCGTCGCCTGCACCGCCCCCACGAACCGCCGCTGGGCGCAGAGCTCGACCACCCAGTTGCACCAGGTCACCTGCGGCTCCGGGGAACCGGCCGCCCACCGCTCGTACCGCGCCCGCAGCTCCTGCTCGCCCTCGGGCGCGCCCCCGATGAACGTGTGCAGCGCGGGATCCCCGAGCACCCGCGCCATCTCGGCGGCGTACTCGGCCTTCACCGGCAGCAACCTCAGCCGGGGCGTGCGCAGTTCACGGAGTATCAAGCGGTGTCCTCATACGAACGGTCGGCGGTGTCCTCATGCGACCGGTGGGCGGTGTCCTCATGCAGCCAGCTGGTGAGCAGCACCCGCCGCCCGTTGGACTCGATCCACTCGGCCTCGTCCTCGACCATCCGGTAGCCGGTCGCCGTGGCGACGGCCCGGCTCGCGAGGTTGTCCTCGTCGATCTGCAGTCTGAGTTCGCGCAGGCCCAGCTCTTCGTGCGCGAACGAGGTGAGCAGCCGCGTGGCCCGTACGGCCAGGCCACGGCCGCGGTGTTCGGGTCCGATGGCGTAGCCGAGGGTGCCGTCCTCCAGGTTCACCATGACCTCGCCGAACGGCAGTCCGCCGTCGGTGGTGACCGCGAACCGCAGCCGGGTGCCGGCCACGCGCCTCTCGCGTGCCGTCGCCAGATGCGCCTCGGCCTGCGCCGGACCGAAGGGGACGGGAAGCGGCGTGAACCGGGCGACATCGTCGTTGTCGAAGATCTTCACCATGGCGTCGATGTCGTCGTCCCGCCATTCCCGCAGCACGAGCCCGTCCCCTTCGACGACCACGGCCTCCCCGCTCACGACAGTCACGCGGGCCCCTCCCTCAACTCACAGCCTGTTTCTGTTACGGAGCATACGTGCGCTCCCGGACGGGTGAGCCGGGTCACATCAACTGCCCTGTCACAGCTTCGGACCCGGCGGCATCCCGTGGTTGTCAGCAACTCACACCACCGCATACGAGGAGCCCGCCATGACCGCACGACTGAACCTCTTCACCAACGAACTCGGCGCGAAGCACCTCAAGTACCTGGTCTCCGCAGGCAAGGTCCTCACCGACTCGTCGCTGCCGACCTCCCTGCAGGAGCTCGTCTCCCTGCGGGTCAGCCAGATCAACGGCTGCGCGATGTGCGTCGACATCCACACCAAGCACCTGGCGCACGAGGGCGAGGACGCGGTGCGGATCAACCTGGTCACCGCCTGGCGCGAGGCCACGGTCTACACGGAGGCCGAGCGCGCCGCCCTCGACCTGGCCGAACAGGCCACCCGTATCGCCGACGCCTCGGGCGGCGTCCCGGACGAGGTCTGGACAAACGCCACGAAGCACTACCCAGAAAACGAACTCGCCGCCTTGATCTCCCTCATAGCCCTGATGAACGCAATGAACCGCCTGAACGTAACGACCCAAAACCCCGCCGGCGCGTACGCCGTCGGCCAGTTCTAACGAGCGGGGGACCATTCGTCGCGCCGCGTGGGCGATTTGCCCGATGCGTACGCGACAGATGGTCCCCTTTTCGTCAGGGGGAGACCACCGCCGCCTGGGGGCGGATCGGGAGGCGGTTTATTGGGCGGGCAGTTGCTGCTCGGACTGCTCCGGCGACTGCGGCGGGGGCCGTGACGACCGGGACCGCCGAGGCGGCCTTGGCGCCGAAGGGGGCCACCACGTCGCGCTCCTCGACGAGCTTGACGATGCGGATATCGGGCGCGTCCAGGGCAGTCGGCAGTGCGTAGCCCGTCAGGTCCGGGTGGCGGACCACGCCGCGCGGAGTGCGCAGGTTCTCGGTCAGCGCCGCGCCGACGCCCTGGGTCACGCCCGCTTCGATCCGGGCCGCCAGCTGGGCCGGGTTGAGGACACGGCCGACGTCCTGGGCCACGGCGAGCTCGACGACACGGATGGAGCCGAGCTCCACGTCCACGTCGACCACGGCGCGGATCGCACAGAACGCGAGCCCCACGAAGGCGTCGCCCTGGCCCGTCTCGTCCAGCGGCTCCGTCGGGTGCGGGCGGCACTGGGCCGTGGCCCAGAGTTCCTTGCCGT
Source organism: Streptomyces sp. N35 (assembly GCF_016464295.1). Lineage (NCBI taxonomy): Bacteria > Bacillati > Actinomycetota > Actinomycetes > Kitasatosporales > Streptomycetaceae > Streptomyces > Streptomyces sp. N35. The sequence goes on from NZ_JAEIMH010000060.1 coordinate 23,769, forward strand.
CCATCGCCTCGGTGACGGTCGTGGAGAGGACACCGTCGTACGAGGTGATCTTGCCGTCGGCGATCTGGAGCAGCTCCGTGGACATGCCGAACTTGGCGGCCAGGGGCTGCAGAAGCTGCGTGCGGACCATCTTCGCGGCGCGTTCGACGGCTCCGCCGGAGACCCACGTATGGCGGCTGCGACAGCCCGCGCCCGCGGGAGGCTGGTCGGTGTCGACAGCGGCGACGTGGACTTCCTCGATGCCCAGGGTCTCCTGGACGATCTGGCGGGCGAGGGTGGAGAAGCCCTGACCGGTTTCGACGGCCGCGCAGATCACGGTCGCCACGCCGTCCTGGACCTTCACGGTCGCGGTCGAGACCTCGTCGGTGCCTTCCGCGCCCAGCATGTGCACCATGCCGAGCGCGTAGCCGACGCCGCGGCGCACCGCGCCCGGTTCGCCCGCGCCTTCGGGGCCGCCGGGGAGGATCCACTCCTCTTCCGGGGTGTCCTTGGGGAGCGGGGGCAGGTCGAAGTCCCTTACGGCGCGCAGGAGTTCGGCGACGGGTGCCGGGCAGGTCACCGTCTGGCCGGTGGGCAGGATGTCGCCCGTGGCCATCACGTTGCGCAGCCGCAGCTCGGCCGGGTCCACGCCCAGCTTCGCGGCCAGCTTGTCCATCTGCGCCTCGTACGCGGCGCAGACCTGGAGCGCGCCCTCACCCCGAACGTGCCCGGAGGGCGGGTTGTTGGTGCGCACCGCCCAGCCTTCGATGAAGGCGTGCGGCACGACGTACGGACCGCAGGCGAAGGCGACGGCCGCGGCGAGCGATTCGGAGGACGCGTCCGCGTAGGCGCCCGCGTCGAGCAGGATCTGCGCCTCGACCTTGACCAGGCGGCCCTCGGCGTCCGCGTGGTGGCGGTAGCGCAGCAGCGTCGGGTGCCGGTGCGCGTGGCCGAGGAAGGACTCCTCGCGGGTCGCGGTGAGCTTGACCGGGCAGCCGGTCTTCAACGCGAGCAGCCCGAGCGGGAGCTGGAAGCCGGGGTCCTCGCGGTCGGCGGTCGCGCCGGGCACGCCCGTGACGACGACCTTCACGCGGTCGGGCTCCAGGCCGTAGCAGGCGGCGGCCAGATCGCGGTCCGAGTGCGGGTCGGTGGAGGCGACATAGAGCTCGACGCCGCCGTCGGGCCGCGGTACCGCGAGGCCCGCCTCGGCGCCGATGGGGGCGGGGTCCTGGCGGCCGATGCGGTAGAGGCCTTCGACGATGACCTCGCCGGTGGCCTCGGCGTCCCCGTACTGCAGCGGGATGTGCCGGATCAGATTGCCGTCGGGGTGCAACGGCTCGGCGGCGAAGGCCTGTTCGGGGTCGGTGACCGGTTCGAGCACCTCGTACTCGACGATGATCGCGGCCGCCGCCATCCGCGCCGTGTCCGGGTGGTCCGCGGCCACGGCGGCGATGGGCTCGCCGTGGTGGCGTACGAGCTCGGAGGCGAAGACCGGACGGTCGGCGATCCGCCGGCCGTGCGCCGCGTCACCGGGCACATCGGCGTGCGTGACGACCGCGTGCACGCCCGGCATCTGCTCGGCGCCGGAGGTGTCGATGGAGGTGATACGGGCGTGGGGGTGCGGGGAGCGCAGGATCGCGGCCCACAGGAGGCCCTCGGCCCACAGATCGGAGGCGTACGGGAACGTCCCCTCCGTCTTCGCACGCGCGTCCGCGGGCGGCAGCGAGGCACCGATGCCGTGCTGCTTCTCCTCGGCGGCGGGTGCGGTGACCGTCTCGTTGCTCACGCCCGGCCTCCGCCCTGCGAGTAGGTGACGCCACCGGCACCCGGGGGTGCCTGGTGCGGGATGCGTGCCTGGTCGTCGGCTTCGCCTTCGGGCACGGCCGACTGCCGCTCGGCGACGACGTCCTTGACCGCTTCGAGTACGCCCTTGTAGCCGGAGCAGCGGCAGAGGTTGCCGCACAGCGCCTGGCGGGCCTCGCGTTCGGTCGGCTGCGGATTGCCTTCCAGCAGATCGTGCACGGTCATCGCCATGCCCGGTACGCAGAAGCCGCACTGCACGGCGCAGCTCGCGGCGAGTGCCCGCTGCACGTCGGAGGGCTGCCCTTCGTCGGCGAGGCCTTCGACCGTACGGACCTCACTGCCCGCGGCCGTCGCGGCGGGCACGAGGCAGGAGGCCACGAGGCGGCCGTCGACCTGCACCGCGCACGCACCGCACTCGCCCTGCGAGCAGCCGTCCTTGGCGCCGGCGAGGCCGAGGCGCTCACGCAGCACGTAGAGCAGCGATTCGCCGATCCAGGCGTCGGTGACCGGGCGGTCGGCGCCGTTCACGCGCAGCACGTAGGAGGACAGGGGGTGTTCGTCGCCGAAGGCGGAGACAGGGGCGGCGGGTTCGGATCCGTCCGGCTGCCCGTCACCGTCCGGGGCGACCTCGGCGGCGTCCTGCGCGGACGGCTCGTCGGCGGCAGGTTCCGGCTGGGCGTCCCGCCGTGCGTCCCGCTGCGGTACGTCGGCTTCCGCGGGCTGTTCCGCGGCCGGCACCGCTTCGGGGGTGGCGGGATCGCCCTGCGCGACCGGCTCCCCGTTCTGCGAAACGGCTTGCGAGGCGCCCTGCGAGACGTCTTGTGAGGCGGCTTGCGAGGCATCCTGCGACCCGGACCGCGGAGCGTCCTGCGGCACGGCCTGCGCCCACGGCGCCGGAGCACCGCCCGGCAGGGTCGCCGGTGCACGGTCCGTCCACTGGTCGACCAGCGAGGAAGAGGTGAACTCGCCCGATTCATCCGGAAGATCACCCTGGGCCAGCGGAATCGACCACTGCCCGGTGACCTGCGACGGCCCGGGCTCGGGCGCCGCCTGGGCGGCCGCCTCCGTGAACGACCACTGCCCGGTCATGCCCGCCTCGTGCTGCGGCGCGGGCTGCTGGGGCGCATTCGGCTCGGGCCACTGGACGGGCGCGGGAGCGGGCTCGGGGGCAGCGGCCGGCCCCGTGCCCATCTGCGGTACCAGCGCGGGGATCACGAAGGTCCCGGTGGCCGCCGGATCGGCGGCGGCGCCGGGCACGCCCCAGATCTGCGGCGGTACGAAGCTGCCGCCGGGCGCCGCGGGGGGGGGGGGCGCGGGGCCCCCCGGGGGCGCGACGAAGGCCGTCGCGTCGCCGTCGTACTCGCCCTGGCTCGTGGGCTGCCAGCCGCCGTGGCCGTACGAACCGTTCGCGTCGTTCCCGTACGAGCCCTCGCCCTGCTGCCCGTTGCTCACCTGTCCGCCGCTTCCGTACGCGTCCCCGTACCCGTCCCCGTAACCGGGAGCGCCGTTGCCTTCCGTACCGCTCATCCCAGCGCCCTCCCCAGTGCCCGCCGCGCAAGCACGGAAACCGTGCGCCTGAGCTGCTGGACGGCGGGCGGCAGTTCCTGCGGGGTGCCGTCCGGTGCCTGGTCGGGGATGCAGGCCGGGGGGGCAAAGGCGCCCAAGGCGGGGGGCGGCCCGGGGGCCCGCGCCCCGGCGGCGGCGCATTCGATCAGGGAGGCGACCCAGCGCTCGGCCTCGAGCGGACGCAGCGGCATCGGCGCGACCGCGCCCACCGCGCACCGCACCCCTCGGCGCGCGGGGTCGAGCACGAGGGCGACGGAGGCGAGGGCGCGTCCTGGGCCGGTGCGGCCGGTCGCCTTCAGGTAAACCTGCGGGGCGTGCAGCAGCGGAATCCGTACGTAGCCGATGAGTTCACCGCCGCGCAGCCGCTCCATCCCGGCGAGCAGATGCGAGACGGGCACCTCACGGCGTGCGCCACCGGGTCCCGCGACGATCAGGTCGGCCTCGAGCGCGGCGAGCACGGGCAGCGAGTCACCGGTCGGGGCGGCGGTGGCGATGTTGCCGCCGAGCGTCCCTGCGTTACGGATGGTGGGCGGTCCGGCCGCGCGGGCGGCGGCGGCGAGCGCGGGGATCAGGGCGGCGAAGTCGGGGCGGCCCATGCGGGCGTGGGTGAGCCCCGCGCCGAGCAGCGCGTGGCCGTCCTGGTACTGCCAGCCGCGGATCTCGTTGATCTTCCCGAGCCCGACCAGACCGGCGGGCCGTAGCTGCCCCTTGTTCACCGAGGCCATCAGATCGGTGCCACCGGCCACGGGCACGGCGGCGGGCATGGCGGAGAGTGCCGCGACCGCCTCGTCGAGCGAGGTCGGCAACGTCACGGACTGCGCCACCTGCGGTGCGTGCGTGGTCAAGACCGGCTGCCCCTTCCCGTGCCCGACTCATGAGGCCGTGGTGTGTCTGCTGCTCCCCCAAGCTCTTCGAGCAGGGGGTGCCCCCGGTACGGTACGTGCTCACAGGCCGGACGTGGCAACTCTGGCACATCTTCCGTACCCGCCGACGGTGGGGTCCACTAGGACCCTTTCGCACGGGAATTCACGTAATGCCCGGATTTCAGGCGCCATTGCCGACCATCACTTCTGGCCGTTCACGGCGCGCGTCCGACACCGGACGCCCACGCTCCCAGGGCCGCACCCCCGGGACACATGGGTCGTGCACACCTCACACGTTTGGGGGCGCCCCCTCGATCGGGCGTCCGAGCACTCCGGGCCGCCGCTGCCACGGCAACGGGCCACCCGGCGGCCGGAAGTCGACGCCGAGCGCCTCAAGTCGGGCGTAGTGCGCGGTCATTCGCCGCTCGAACCCGGCGAATAACCGCGCACCGGAAGGCCCGAGCTCGCTCCAGGCCACCTCGGCAAAGGCCGAAAGCCGGGGAAACGCCTGGTAGTCGACGCGCCCCGGGCTCTCCATGACCTCGGTCCACAGATTCGCCTGCGTCCCGAGCACATGGGCGGCCTCGTCGGCCGACAGCTGCGGCGGCACGGGCTCGAAGCGGTACACGTCCTCGAGCGTCCGTACGTATCCGATCGGCACCGGCTCGTCCTCGCCGCCGTCCTGGCGGTGGTCCAAGTACACCTGCTGCTCGGGGCACATGACGACGTCGTGACCTGCCTGCGCGGCCGCGATCCCGCCCGCGTACCCGCGCCAGCTGGACACCGCCGCGCCTTCGGCGAGCCCGCCCTCGAGGATCTCGTCCCAGCCGATGAGCCGCCGGCCCCTTTGAGTGAGCCACCGGTCGAAGTGCCGGATGAACCACGACTGCAGTTCGTCCTCGTCCTTGAGCCCCAGCTCCCGCATCCGCTCCTGCGCGAACGCGGACTGCTTCCACTGCTCCTTGGGGCACTCGTCGCCGCCGATGTGCACGAAGGGCGACACGTCCTCGGGGAAGAGGCCGAGCAGTTCCTCGAAGACCCCTTCGTAGAACCGCAGAACCTCCTCGGACGGCGCGAGCACATGCGAACTGACGCCCCAGGTGTCCCAGACGTCCAGCGCCGCGGTGTCCACGACGTCGCGGTTGCCGAGTTCGGGATACGCGGCGATCGCGGCCTGCGAGTGCCCGGGGATGTCGATCTCGGGCACGATCCGGATGTGCCGCTCCCGCGCGTACGCGACGATCTCGCGGATGTCGTCCTGCGTGTAGAAGCCGCCGTGCGGCTTGTCCTCCCACAGCGGCGACGCGCGATGCCCGTACTTGGTGCGCGAGCGCCACGAGCCGACCTCGGTCAGACGCGGGTGGCGCTTGATCTCGACGCGCCAGCCCTGGTCGTCGGTGAGGTGGAAGTGGAAGACGTTGAGCTTGTGCGCGGCCATGAGGTCGAGGTACCTCAGCACGCCGTCCTTGGGCATGAAGTGCCGTGCCACATCGAGCATCATGCCGCGCCAGCCGAAGCGGGGTGCGTCCTCGACGAGGACCTCCGGTACGTCCCACTCCGGCCGCCCGGCGACGGGCGCGCGCCGGAACGCCTCGGCCCCGAGCAGCTGCCGCAGGGTCTGCGCACCCCAGAACACCCCGGCCGCGCTGCCGCCCTCGATCCGTACGCCGCTGCCCGCCCGCACGGTCAAGCGATAAGCCTCGGGGACCAGTTCGGCATCGATGCGCAGCGCGATGGCACCGCGTTCCGGCCCGGGGTCGAGCGGCAGACCGGTGGCCGCCCCGACCGTGGCGCGCAGCCAGCGTGCGACACCTTCGGTGCCGGGGCCGGCGCACAGGGTGGATGCGGCGCCGATCGGATACGTGCCGCCGGCGGTCAACTCGTAGGTGCGCGGCAGCGGTACGAGGGGCGGCAGTTCGTCAGGAGTCGTCATGGTCACGACCCTGTCACGTGGGTGGCATATACAACGAGGCTGAAAAAAGAACCGGCCCCGGCGCGCGCCCGAGCACACACCGGAGCCGTACGGCCGTACTGCCCGACGGAGCGGGCGGGCTACTTCTTGCCGCCGCCCTTGCCGTCCTTGTCCTTGCCGCCGCTGTCCCCCATGGACTCGTAGATCTCCTTGCACAGGGGGCACACCGGGTACTTCTTCGGGTCGCGGCCCGGTACCCAGACCTTGCCGCAGAGCGCGACGACGGGGGTGCCGTCGAGCGCGCTCGCCATGATCTTGTCCTTCTGGACGTAGTGGGCATAGCGCTCATGGTCACCGTCGCCGTGCGACACCTGGGGTGTCGGCTCGACGAGGGTCCCCGTACCTGTGCCGCGCTCGGGCTCGAGAGTGCTCATATCCAAAGGCTACCGAAGGCTTCGCCCAAAGGCGGCCGGGCGGGGTCCCTCCAGTCATCCCTCTAGTTAAGAGAGGGATCGTCCGGATATGTCGCGATCATCGCCAACTCGCTGCGCTGGCGCCGCAGCACCGCGCGCCACAGGTTCTCCGGCACCGGCGAGGAGACGTCCCCGGGCTCGGACTCCACCACGTACCAGGCGCCGTCGGCCAGCTCGTCCTCCAGCTGCCCCGGACCCCAGCCCGAATACCCGGCGAAGATCCGCAGCGAACCGAGCGCGGCCGCGAGCAGTTCCGGCGGGGTCTCCAGGTCCACGAGCCCGATCGCCCCGTGCACCCGGCGCCAGCCGATGGGGTCTCCCCTGCTCGAGCGAAGCCGAGAGCTCGGGGAAGGCGCCCGCTCCGTGGAATCGCCCGGGATGACGGCCACACCGAGCGCCGAGTCGAGCGAGACGGGTCCGCCCTGGAACACGACGCCCGGCTCACCGGTGAGTTCCGCCCAGCCCTCGAGGACGTCGCCGACACTCACCGGCGTGGGCCGGTTGAGGACCACGCCGAGCGAACCCTTCTCGTCGTGGTCGAGCAGGAGGACGACCGCGCGGTCGAAGTTCGGGTCCGCCAGGGCGGGGGTGGCCACGAGCAACCGCCCTGTGAGCGAGGACACCTCGGTCATGGTCGACATGATCCCGCATATTCGGCCGCGGGGGACAGACACGGATGTCACAGCCCCATATCCGGTGGTGAGCGGGGCGCCGCGCCGATCGGACACCCTCACACACCGGCCCGCGATCCGGTGACCGTACGCAACTGCGAAGCAACCGCTCGTGTTGTGGCGAACTCATGACGGTTCTGAAGCCCCTTCGGGCTTCCGGAACAGGGGTGCACGGCCATTACGCTTGCACCTTCGGACCCCCCTGCCCGACTCATCGGAACGCGAGATACATGACCGTCAACGGCACCGACGACGTACTCCTTGTCCACGGCGGAACCCCGCTCGAGGGCGAGATCCGTGTCCGCGGAGCTAAGAACCTCGTGCCCAAGGCGATGGTCGCCGCGCTGCTCGGCCACGAGCCGAGCCGGCTGCGCAACGTGCCCGACATCCGCGATGTCCGCGTGGTGCGTGGCCTGCTGCAGCTGCACGGTGTGACCGTCCGCCCCGGCGACGAGCCGGGCGAACTCGTGATGGACCCCTCGCACGTCGAGAGCGCGAACGTCGCGGACATCGACGCGCACGCCGGTTCCTCCCGTATCCCGATCCTGCTCTGCGGCCCGCTTCTGCACCGCCTCGGCCACGCGTTCATCCCGGGTCTCGGCGGCTGCGACATCGGCGGCCGGCCGATCGACTTCCACTTCGAGGTGCTCCGCCAGTTCGGCGCGACCATCGAGAAGCGCGCCGACGGCCAGTACCTGGAGGCGCCGCAGCGGCTGCGCGGCTGCAAGATCGCGCTGCCCTACCCGTCCGTGGGAGCGACCGAACAGGTGCTCCTGACGGCCGTACTGGCCGAGGGCGTCACCGAACTCTCCAACGCCGCCGTGGAACCGGAGATCGAGGACCTCATCTGCGTACTGCAGAAGATGGGCGCGATCATCGCGATGGACACCGACCGGACCATCCGGATCACCGGTGTCGACCGCCTCGGCGGCTACAACCACAAAGCGCTCTCCGACCGCCTGGAGGCCGCGTCCTGGGCGTCGGCCGCGCTGGCGACCGAGGGCAACATCTACGTACGCGGCGCACAGCAGCGCACGATGATGACCTTCCTCAACACGTACCGGAAGGTCGGCGGCGCCTTCGAGATCGACGACGAGGGCATCCGCTTCTGGCACCCGGGCGGCTCGCTCAACGCCATAGCTCTCGAGACGGACGTCCACCCGGGCTTCCAGACCGACTGGCAGCAGCCGCTGGTCGTCGCGCTCACGCAGGCCGCGGGCCTGTCCATCGTCCACGAGACGGTGTACGAGTCGCGGCTCGGCTTCACCTCCGCGCTGAACCAGATGGGCGCCCACATCCAGCTCTACCGCGAGTGCCTCGGCGGCTCCGACTGCCGCTTCGGCCAGCGCAACTTCCTGCACTCCGCGGTGGTTTCGGGCCCGACGAAACTCCAGGGCGCGGACCTCGTGATCCCCGATCTGCGCGGCGGCTTCTCGTACCTGATCGCGGCGCTCGCCGCGCAGGGCACGTCCCGCGTGCACGGCATCGACCTGATCAACCGCGGCTACGAGAACTTCATGGAGAAGCTCATGGAGCTCGGCGCGAAGGTCGAACTGCCGGGCGGTGCGCTCGTCTAGATCCTCTGCTTGTACGTTTCCGGGGCGGCTGCCGGCAGTTGGCAGCCGCCCCTACGTATGCCGAGGTAGCTATGGTCACTCTCCCCCGCCCCGCCGCCCTGCTCTGCGACATGGACGGCACACTCGTGGACACCGAGCACGCCTGGCTCGATGTCGTACGGGAATTCCTCGCCGCCGAGAACAGGCCGGCCCCCGCGTCCCTGCTCGCCCCGTTCGCGGGCGCGACGATCGCGGTCGCCGCGGATCTGCTCGTACGGGATCAACTCACCGCGCGCCCGCAGGAAGAAGTGGCCCAGGCGCTGGACAAGGCCTTCACGGAGGCCGTGGCGGCCGGTGTGACGGTGCAGCCGGGCGCGCTCGCCCTGCTTGACCGGGCGCGGGAACTGGGCGTCCCCACCGCGCTGGTGACCTCCTCGGAGCGGCATGTGGCGGACCTGGTCCTGGCGACTCTCGGCCGCCACCGCTTCGACGCGTCCTTCGCGGAGGGTGAGTCCGGGCGCGGGAAGCCGTTCCCGGACCCGTACTTGAACGCCGCCGCGGCGCTGGGCGTCGACCCGGCCTCCTGCCTCGCCGTCGAGGACACCCCTACGGGGGCGGCTGCGGCGCTGGCGGCGGGGTGCGGGTTGTTGGCGGTCCCCACCGTCCCGGGGATCCCGTCGGGGCCGCGTACAACCTTCGTACGGTCCCTGACGGAGGTCGACATCAGCCCCTCCGGCGATTGACGAGAACCGAACGAAGTCGGGATGCACGGGGCGCGGCCCCGGACCAACGCCGAAGGGGCCACCGGGACGGACCCGGTGACCCCTCAGGAGGCGAAAGGACTTACTTGCCCTTGGCCGCTTCCTTGAGCTTCGAGCCCGCGGAAACCTTCACGCTGTAGCCGGCGGGGATGTTGATCGGCTCACCGGTCTGCGGGTTGCGGGCAGTACGAGCGGCACGGTGGGTGCGCTCGAAGGTGAGGAAGCCGGGGATGGTGACCTTCTCGTCGCCCTTGGCGACGATCTCGCCGACGGTCTCGGCGAAAGCGGCCAGCACGGCGTCGGCGTCCTTGCGAGTCACCTCGGCGCGGTCGGCCAGCGCGGCCACCAGCTCACTGCGGTTCATGTTGTTACTCCCGTGTTCTTCTTGCTGTTGAGGCGGTGCCACGCGGCAAAGCCTGTCGGGCACAGCGAAGCCGATGCTGCCAGGGCCCTCGGCGGTCCCGTGACCCGGGTCCGCCGGCCGGACCCTCGCGCCCGTGGGGGTGCCCCTCGGACTAAGCCCTTGGGGAAGCATCCTGCCCCCACCTCCGGCGGGAAAGCCAATCCGCCGCCCCGTTATGGGTAGCGCAGTCACACGAAAAGCGCCCATCGTAGGCAACATGCCCCGAAATGGTGACGCTCCGTCGGCTCCCGGCGAAGCACCGCAGGGCATGAGGGCCTGGATTCCGCCGCAACCCTAGAGCGCCTCCGTACACGTCGCGTTCCACGACGCGCCGCCATTCAGACCGTGCTTCGGGTCACATCACGCCGAGGGGGCCGCGCCCGCCGCCTTCGCCGCGTTGCGCACCGCGCCGGCCACCGCGCCCGCGACCTTGTCGTTGAAGACGCTGGGGATGATGTAGTTCGGGTTGAGCTCGTCCTCCGACACCACATCGGCCAGGGCCGTCGCCGCCGCGAGCATCATCTCCGTGTTGACGGTGCGCGACTGGGCGTCGAGCAGACCGCGGAACACACCCGGGAACACCAGGACGTTGTTGATCTGGTTGGGGAAGTCCGAACGGCCGGTGGCGACAACTCCCGCGGTCTGCCGGGCGATTGACGGGTCGACCTCGGGGTCCGGGTTCGCAAGCGCGAACACGATCGCGTCGTCCGCCATGGCGGCGACGTCGTTGCCGTCCAGGACGTTGGGCGCGGAGACACCGATGAAGACGTCCGAGCCGACGACCGCTTCCTTGAGCGTGCCGGTGACGCCCTCGGGGTTGGTGTTGTCGGCGATCCAGCGCAGCGGCGAGTCCGCGGCGGCGTCGACCAGGTCGGCGCGGTCCGCGTGCACCACACCGTGGATGTCGGCGACGACGGCGTGCTTGACGCCGGCCGCGAGCAGGAGCTTGAGGATCGCGGTGCCGGCGGCGCCCGCGCCCGACATGACCACGCGCACGTCGCCGATCGACTTGCCCACCACACGAAGGGCGTTGGTCAGGGCGGCGAGCACCACGATGGCGGTGCCGTGCTGGTCGTCGTGGAAGACCGGGATGTCGAGGGCCTCGCGCAGGCGGGCCTCGATCTCGAAGCAGCGCGGTGCGGAGATGTCCTCGAGGTTGATGCCCGCGAAGCCGGGGGCGATCGCCTTGACGATCGACACGATCTCGTCGGTGTCCTGGGTGTCCAGGCAGATCGGCCAGGCATCGATGTCGGCGAAGCGCTTGAAGAGGGCGGCCTTGCCCTCCATGACCGGCATGGCGGCCATCGGGCCGATGTTGCCGAGGCCGAGGACGGCGGAGCCGTCCGTCACGACCGCAACGGTGTTGCGCTTGATGGTCAGGCGCCGGGCGTCCTCGGGGTTCTCGGCGATCGCCATGCAGACGCGCGCCACACCCGGCGTGTAGATCATCGAGAGGTCGTCACGGTTGCGGATGGGGTGCTTCGACTGCATCTCGATCTTGCCGCCGAGGTGCATCAGGAACGTACGGTCGGAGACCTTGCCGAGGGTGACGCCCTCGATGCCGCGCAGCTCCTCGACGATCTCGTCGGCGTGCGCGGTGGAGGTCGCCGCGATGGTGACGTCGATCCGGAGCTTCTCGTGGCCCGAAGCGGTCACGTCCAGGCCGGTGACGGAGCCACCGGAGGATTCGACGGCCGTGGTGAGCTGCGAGACGGCGGTTCCGCTCGCGGGCACCTCGAGTCGGACCGTCATCGAGTAGGAGACGCTGGGCGCCGTTGCCATGCCGACTTCTCTCTTTCACCTGTACATCGCGTGCGTCATCCGATCGTCGCACCTACCTGCCGGTACGAGGTAGCCGTCCCGGGTTTAGAACGTTTTGCTCGTGGACAGGGTGCAATTTCGGAAAACCACTTCCACCATACGAGAAGTGCAGGGTGGCGCGGAAGCCCTTTCAGGGGGCACGTATCGACTCTGTGGCTACATACAAAAAGGTGGACGCCCCCCCGGGGGGGGGGCTCCGTGGCGGTGAATGGTCCCCC
>NZ_JAEIMH010000060.1:35804-58154 GCF_016464295.1 Streptomyces sp. N35
CCCCCTCCCTGGGCCCACACACAAAACCCCCCCCCCCGGGGGGGGCGGCCACCTCTGTGAAGCTCAATGACACCGACCCGCCATGCTCGCCTCGCGGCAAGTGGTCGCTCGTAGCGACGAAGGTTGGGCCCGGGGGCTTGGATCGAGCCGGTGCCACATCCAAGGTAACAAACGATCCCCGCAAGGCAATTCCCGTACCAGGGGATACGTTCCGGACGTACGCCAATGGCTCAGGGCAGCGGGACCTCAACGGCTCAGGGCACCAGGACGATCTTGCCGGCCACGGCGCGGGACTCGGCCAGGCGCAGCGCGGCGGCGGCCTCGGAGAGCGGGAGTTCGGCGGCGACCGTGGCACTGATCTCGCCGCGCCGCAGCGCCTCGAACACCTGGGCCAGATCCGCGTGCAGCCGCCGCCGGAAGCTCTTCTTGCCGAAGGCCTTTCCGGCCCAGACGTTGTAGAAGTACGCCTGCCGGCCGTTGGGCAGCGCCTGCCGGAGCCACACCCGGCCGAGGAGCTTGAGGAAGGGCCGCATCTTGTGCCCTTCGGCGTCGAGGGTCGCGGCGCTCCCGTACGAGACGAGCGTGCCGCCGCGCGCGAGCAGCTTCCAGGAATCCACGACGCTCCGGCCGCCGACGTGGTCGAAGACGGCGTCGACGCCGTCGGGCGCGAGCTCGCGGACACGGGCCGGGACGTCCTCGGTGCGGTAGTCGACCGGCTCCACGCCCTGGGCGCGCAGGGCGTCGTGGTGGCGGGCGGAGGCGGTGCCGATGACCCGTACGCCCTCGGCGCGGGCCAGTTGGACGAGCAGCGTGCCGACGCCGCCGTTGGCGCCGTGCACGAGGATCGTCCGCCCCCTGCGCACCCGGGCCTTGCGGTGCAGCATCTGCCAGGCGGTGATCCCGTTCAGGACGGCGGTCTCGGCCTCGGTGGCGCTCAGGCCGTCGGGCACGGGGACGGCGTCCTCGGCGTCGAGGACGACATGGCTGGACCAGGCGCCGATCTTGGTGAGGGCGGCGATCCGCTGCCCTTCGAGCCCGTGCGGTACGCCGGATCCGACGGCCGTCACCCGGCCCACGAGGTCGTAGCCGGGCACGAAGGGGAACGCCGGCTGGTCGAAGTACCGGCCGCGGCGCATCTGCTGTTCGGCGAAGGAGACGCCGGTGGCCTCGACGGTGACCAGGACCTGGCCCGGGCCCGGCGCGGGGATCTGCCCGTGGCGGAGCCGGAGCCCTTCCGGCTCGACCTTGCCCGGGAGAACGATCTCGGTGAGCTGCTGCTTTGCGGTGTTCGTGGTCATGAGGTGCCCGCCTTCTTGATCAGGGATTGTCGATCAGAGGTCCCGGAGCCGAGTCCGAAAGGTGTTCTCGCTTTCGTTATAGGTTGTAACCCATTTCCGGAGTTGGAGTCAATAGCTCCAGTGATAGGGTCTAACGCATGACGACACCGCGGGAGCGCTACCGGGCGCAGGTACGGGCCGAGGCCAAGGAGAAGGCCTGGGAGCAGATCGCCGCTTCGGGCGCGCCCGGCCTGTCGCTCAACGCGATCGCCAAGCAGCTGGGCATGACGGGGCCGGCGCTCTACCGGTACTTCGCCTCACGGGACGAACTGATCACCGAGCTGATCCGGGAGGCGTACGGGTCGCTGGAGACGGCGATCGCCGCGGTGGGCGAGGCGGATGTGGCCGCGCTGGCGGGGGCGCTGCGGGCGTGGGCACTGGCCGACCCGCAGCGGTACTTCCTGATGTACGGGACGCCGGTGCCGGGGTACCACGCGCCGGAGGACACCCGCGAGACAGCTCAGCGGATCATGGACCGGCTGATCGCGGCGTGCGCGAAGGCGGGCCCGGATCCCGAGGCCCGGGCCCTGCGTGCCTGGACCCGGCTGCACGGAGTGCTTTCGCTGGAGCTGGCGGGGCACTTCTCGGGGATGTCCGTGGATCCGGGTGCGCTCTTCCAGTCCGAGGTGGAGTCGCTGGTGTAGGGGCGATTTTTTCCCCTACCCGCCCCTTCCCGAAACCTGGGGCTCCGCCCCCGGACCCCCGCATCCGGCCTCCGGCCGGATCGCCTCAAACGCCGGCGGGGCTGAAGCCTTCAGCCCCTGCGGCGATTGAGCAGATCCGAACGAAGTTCGGATGCCGGGGTCCGGGGGCGAAGCCCCAGTTTCGGGAAGGGGCGGGGCAGGAGAAGAGAAATCAGTCCCGCAGAAGGTCCGGGACCCCCGCCGAGTCAGGGGCGTCACCAGCCGCCGACACCACCGTCAGTTGCTGCGTGGCACGCGTGAGGGCCACGTACAGGACCCGCAGGCCGGCCGGCGACTCATCCGCGATCTCCGCCGGGGAGACGACCACCGTGGCGTCGTACTCCAGGCCTTTGGCCTCGAGCGAGCCGAGGGCCACCACCCGCTCCCCCAGGTCCGCGAGCCAGCGCGCCGCCTCCGCGCGACGTCGCATCGCGACCACGACACCGACGGTGCCGTCCACCTGCGAGAGGAGTCGGGAGGCCTCCGCCCGCACCGTCGCGGCCAGACCGTTCCGTACGACCGCGAACCGCGGCTCGAGGCCCGTGGACCGTACGGCCTTCGGCGAGGGCATCCCCGGCATGGCGAGGGCCAGGACCCGGGCCGCGAGGTCCGCGATCTCGGACGGATTGCGGTAGTTGACGGTCAGTTCGAAGCGGCGCCGCGGACGCGTGCCGAGCGCCTCGTCGCGCGCGGCGGCCGCGTCGTCCGGCTCCGACCACGAGGACTGCGCCGGGTCGCCGACCACCGTCCAGGTCGCATGCCGGCCGCGGCGGCCGACCATCCGCCACTGCATCGGGGTGAGGTCCTGCGCCTCGTCGACGATGACGTGCGCGTACTCGACCCGCTCCTGGGCAAGGCGTTCGGCCCGCTCGCGCTGGGTCTCCTCGCGCTGCGGCATCAGCTCTTCCAGACCGCTGAGCTGGTCCAGCGGATCCATTTCGCGCTTGCGCCTGGGGCGGGCGGGCGTGCCGAGGATCGAGTTCAGCTCGTCGAGCAGCGCCACGTCGTGGACGGTGTAGCCGTCGCGGCGCAGTGAGCGGGCGACCTTGCGGACCTCGCCGGGGTTGAGGACCCGGCGGCCCCAGCGGCCCAGGCGGCGCTCGTCCGCCATCGCTTCGAGGACCCCCCGCGGGGTCAGCTCCGGCCACCAGGCGTCGAGGAACGCGATGAAGGAGTCCTCGTCGGTGATGTCGTCGTCGAAGGAGGAGCGCAGTTCGGCCGCGAGCTCCGGGTCCGTGTGCCGGGCCCCGGCGCCCGACTTGGCCCACAGCGCGTCGAGCAGCAGCTTGCGGGCGCGCGGGCGGAGCAGGTTGACGGGGGCGGTGCCGCCGAGGGCGATCTGGCGGATACGGCGCAGGTCGTCGGCGTCCAGTTCGAGGCGGCGGCCGAAGGCCACCACGCGCAGAAGGTCGGTGCGGACGGGGGTGCCCGCTTCCCGTACCGCGTCGTCGTCGAAAGCGAGCTGCCCGCCGGCGGGAGGCGCGTCGAGGACTCCGCGGGCCGCCTTGCGCAGCACCTTCAGCATGCGCGATGCACCCTTGACCCGGGCGACGGCCGGGTCGTCGTACAGCGTCGCCTCCACGCCGTCGACCAGGGAGCCGACCGCGCGGATCGCGACCTGGCCCTCCTCGCCGAGCGAGGGCAGGACGCCTTCGGTGTACGCGACGAGCAGCGGGGTCGGGGAGACGATCAGGATGCCGCCCGCATAGCGGCGCCGGTCCTGGTAGAGGAGGTACGCGGCGCGGTGCAGCGCGACGGCCGTCTTGCCGGTGCCGGGGCCGCCCTCCACGTAGGTGACGGAGGCGGCGGGGGCGCGGATGACCAGGTCCTGTTCGGCCTGGATGGAGGCCACGATGTCGCGCATCGAGTGGCTGCGGGCCTGGCCGAGCGCGGCCATCAGGGCGCCGTCACCGAGGACCGCGAGCTGTTCGCCGTGCAGGTACGCGGTGAGCTCGGGGCGCATCAGGTCGTCCTCGACGCCGAGCACCTGGCGGCCCTTGGAGCGGATGACACGGCGGCGTACGACCCGTCCGGGGTCGACCGGCGTGGAGCGGTAGAAGGGCGCGGCGGCGGGTGCGCGCCAGTCGATGACCAGCGGCGAGTAGTCCGCGTCGAGCACGCCGATCCGGCCGATGTGCAGGGTCTCCGCGATATCGGCCGTGTTGTCCTGGCGGATCGCGTCCTCGGCCGGCTCGACCGAGGTGTACGCGCCGTCGGGGCCCTTCTTGCCGTCCTTGCCGAGCAGCAGGTCGATCCGGCCGAAGAGGAAGTCCTCGAACTCGTTGTTCAGCCGGTTCAAGTGGATGCCCGCGCGGTAGACCTGCGCGTCGCGCTCGGCAAGCGCGCCGGGCGTGCCCACCTGGGAGCGCTTGGCGGCGTCCTGCATCAGGAACTCGGCTTCGTGGATCTTCTCCTCGAGCCGCGCGTAGACCCGGTCGAGGTGGCGCTGCTCGATACCGAGCTCGCGTTCCCGGGTACCCGAAGGCTCCTGCGTGCCTGACGGCTCCTGTGGACCGGCAGGCACTCGCGTGCCGGACGGCGAGGCGGCATTGACGTCGGCCACCGAGGTCCCCTTCTACGTGCTGCTGCTCGATATGAGCAGCCGTCCACCGTAATCGAAGGGGACCCCTGAGCGCACTATGCCTTCACGTCGACGAGCTTCTTGCCCTCGAAGGTACGAACCTCGAAATGGTCGATCTCGTCCGGGTTCAGGGCCGCTCCGCCGTGGACGTACAGCGGCTTGCCGGCCCACTTGTCCGTGCTGCCCTCGATGCCGTAACCCTGTTCGGGCACGGCCCAGGAGGTGACCGTCTCCTCCTCGCCGTCCTTGCCGACCGCGATCAGCGAGCACTTGAGCGGGCCCTTGACGTTCTTCAGCTCCAGGACGGTGTGGGTGCCCCAGCCCTTCTTCTCGATCCCGACGGTCGCCGTGACGTCGGTGGTCGCGTCGGTCGCCGTGAGCTTGGTGTCCATGTGGTGGAAGAACGCGTCCTCGGCCGGGCTGGTCGAGTGCGCGTGCGGGGTGGTCGTCGTGCCCGTGTCGTTGACGGCGATCACGGTCAGCGGACCGCCGATGATCAACGCGGCCGCGGCGGCCACCAGATAGAAGCCGCGCCGCCGCTTCTGCGCGCGCTTGTGGGCCACCTCGCCGACCAGGTTGTCGAGCAGTCGCCGGCTGGGCTGCGCCGAGAGCTGGTCCCCGACCCCTCCCACGGACGAGCGGGCCGGCTGCTGCGGCAGGTCCGCGAGCGCGGCGAGCATCGGCTCCATGCCGGACAGTTCGTCCAACTGGGCCGCGCAGTAGGGGCAGCCGGCCAGATGCGTCTCGAAGGCGGCGGCCTCGGCGTCGTCCAGGATGCCGAGCGCGTAGGCGCCGACGGTCTCGTGGATGTCGGGTGTCTCGTGCATGCCCTGTGTGTCGGGCCCGTAGTAGCCGCTCATGCCGACACCCCCCGCTCCTGAAGCGCCAGCTTCATCGAACGAAGCGCGTAGAACACCCGGGAACGGACGGTGCCGCTGGGTATTCCGAGCACCTCGGCCGCTTCATTGACCGTACGTCCCTTGAAATACGTCTCCACGAGAACCTCCCGGTGCGCGGGGGTCAGATCGTCGAGCGCGTCCGAAAGTGTCATCAGCCAAAGCGCCTTGTCGATCTCATCCTCCGCGGGGATGACCTCCAGTGGAGC
Organism: Streptomyces sp. N35; assembly: GCF_016464295.1. Taxonomy (NCBI): domain Bacteria; kingdom Bacillati; phylum Actinomycetota; class Actinomycetes; order Kitasatosporales; family Streptomycetaceae; genus Streptomyces; species Streptomyces sp. N35. Next base: position 41,511 of record NZ_JAEIMH010000060.1, read on the forward strand.
CGGGTCGACCTCCTGCGGCCGGGCCTGCCGGCTGCGGTGTCCGTCGATGACGATACGCCGCGCGACCGTCACCAGCCAGGGGCGGACCGAGCCGGTGGCACGGTCGAGCTGCCCGGCGTTCTTCCACGCGCGGATCAGCGTCTCCTGCACCACGTCCTCGGCACGCTGGCGGTCCCCGGCGACCAGGCGCAGCACGTAGGCGAGCAGCGGACCCGCGTGCTCACGGTAGAGCGCGCGCATCAACTCCTCGTCCGGCGTGGGTCGTTCCGAAGGCGGGGGCACCCGGTGCCTGGCCCGCGGAGGTCGTTCGTCGGCCACTGCGGAATCCTTGCGCACGCCTGCCTCCGGTGTCCCCTGGTCGACGGGGCTGCCCCTGCTGCTTCCCCCACTGCTTCGCTCACAGGGGAGTTACGGGGCGGGCGGGCCGCGTGTTCAACGGGTCCGGAAACTTTTTCCTGACTGGTCGTTCAGGAGCCGTTCAGGAGCCTGACGTGACTGCTTCTGCGCAGGTCTGCACTCGGGTCTGCGCTCAGGTATGCCGTCAGGTCCGCGCTCACGTCCGTACGCAGTCCTGCGCCTACGTCACGGCCATCCGGCGCCGGTGCCGGGCCACTCTCTCCCGGTTGCCGCAGACCTCGCTCGAGCACCAGCGGCGCCGGCGGCCGCGTGACGTATCGAGGTAGATCCGGGGGCAGTTGTCGCCCTCGCACTGGCGGATCCGTGCGGCGGCCGCGGGGTCGGTGAGCAGCTCCACGACGTCGCGGGCCACCACGGCGAGCAGGGATCCACAGTCGGGTTCGGCGTGCAGGACCCGTACGAGACGGCCGTCCTCGGCAGCGACGGCGCGGGGCGCGGGCGGCGGGGCGGCGGCCGCCTCGTTGATCCGGGCGAGGGCGGCGGCGAACGGCTCTGCGTCGAGCGCCGGCGCACCGCGTACTAACTGGGCGATGTCCTGGCGCAGTTGACGGAAACGGTGGACGCAGTCGAGCCCGATGCCCGGAAGCCGGACCCCGGCCGGGACCAGTCCCGCACTTCTCAGCCACTCCCCCAACGCCTCGGCGCCGTCGAGCCGTTCCTCCGGGTGGGACGTGGCGAGCAGGTCGAGACCGACCCGCCCGGCGTCGAACCGCGGCTCGTACGCGGCCGTACTCGCCACCATGCGCCTGTCACCGCCTTGTGGGGGGTTGCCGGTGATTCCGGTTTGCCGGTGATTCCCTCACAGAGTGCACGGCGGGACGCGCGGCCGGAAGACCCCCGCACCGGCCACGCGGCTTTACGAGAGCGGCGGCGGGTCGTCGTGCAGGATCCGCTGGAAGATGAAGTGGTCCCGCCAAGCGCCGTTGATGTGCAGATACGTGGGCGCGAACCCGATCTTCTCGAAGCCGCACTTGGTGAGGACCCGCTGGGAGGCTTCGTTGTCGGTGAGGGTGGAGGCCTCGACGCGGTGCAGCCCGAGATCGTCCCTGGCGTGCGCGAGCATCGCCTCGGCGGCCTTCACGGCGAGTCCACGGCCGAGATACTCGCCGTCGACCCAGTACCCGAGACAGGCGGTACGGAAGGGCCCGAGCACGATCCCGGAGAGGTCGGCGCGGCCGATCACCTTGTCGCCGTCGGTGATGATCCAGCGGGCGGTCCCGTGCTCGTTCATCCGGGCGATCTGCCCCTCGACGGTGTAGAACGCGTCGGAGCGCGCGGGGTCGGTGGCCCGCAGATGCTCCTTGTTCCGCAGATGCGCCGCGACAAGGGCGGCGGCGTCGTCCGGCGTCGCGGGCCGGATCTCGAACTTCTCATCGATCATCGGCGCACCGTACATCGGACGCGGCCGGGCGTGGACCCTCACGTATGCCGCCGAGCGGCACACCCATGGTCAACTGATCGTCCAGCGGCTTGACTTGGGGTCATGACAACGATTACGGGACCGACCGCATCCACAGGCAGGGCGCACCGCGGCGCCGACGGCGTACTGCTGATCGCGGCCGTGGTGGCGAGCGGACTGATGGCCGGGGTGTGGTTCGCGTACGCCACCTCGGTGATGGGCGCGCTCGGCAGGGCCGACGACCGGACCTTCATCGCGGTCATGCAGGACATCAACGAGGTCATCCGGAACCCGGTGTTCTTCCTGGCCATGTTCGGCGCACTCCTGCTGCCGGCGGCGGTCGCGTGGCGGGTGCGCGGGGACCGCCCGCTGCTGCGCTGGGTCCTGGCCGGACTTCTGCTGTACGTGGCGGTGTTCGCGGTCACGTCGGGCGCGAGCGTGCCGCTCAACGACCAGCTCGCGGCGGCGGGCGACCCGGCGAGGATCGCCTCGCCCGGGGCCGTGCGCGAAGACTTCGAGGACCCCTGGGTGCTGTGGAACGTGGTGCGGGGCGTGCTGAACGTGGCCGCTGTGGTGTGCCTGAGCCGGGCGATGGTGGTGCTGGGGCGGCGGCGCGCCTCGTGAGAGCCCCCGGTTTCGGCGGGCATTGTCAGACCCTGCTGCCACGATCAACTCATGGGATTCTTCGACGATCTGGTGCTCCCGGAGGAGCCGGCGCCCGAGCGGACCGCCCTGGTCCGGTTGGGGCCACCGGGTGAGGGCGAGGGGCGGTACGAGCCTCCGGTGGACCGGTTCGCGCCGGCGGTGGTGCGGCAGTTGGGGGTGGTGGGGGCCGGTCCCGAGGCGCGGGTGCTCGTGACCGGGTGGTCGGTGTGGCCGGGGAGCGTCACCCTGCATCTCTCGGTGTTCCGCAGGACCCGGTGGCAGAGCTCGGGTCGGCCGCGGAAGTCAGGGCTGCGGGTGGGGCTGCTGCTGGCGGACGGGCGGCGGGTGACGTCGCTGGACGGTACCGAGACCCGCGAGACGGCACACACGGATGCGGACGGACAGCGCCACACGGCGTACGCCCCGCAGGCGATCGGTCTGCTCCCTCTCGACCCGGGGATGGGGCCCTCTCAGCGGTCCACGTTCAAGACGAACGTCGACCTCTATCTGCCAGAGCTTCCACCCACTGGCACGGCGCAACTGGTCGTCGAGTGGCCTGACGAGCAAATCCCCGAGACCCGTACCGCAGTGGACGCGACAGGCCTGCGGCACGCCTCCGCCGACGCGGTCGACGTCTGGCCGGGGCTCGATCCACCGGACCCCGCGGCACAGCCGACGACGTTCGTCACCATGGACGTGAGCGGGCCTCCGCGTTTCCTGGCTCCGCCCCTGTCGCAAAGGGAGCTGAGGCTGCTGCGAGAGCAGGAGAAGGCGCACCGGCGCTACGTTCCGCGGGCCGACTGGGCAGATCTCGGTTTGCGGGACTGAGGGCAGTGTCCGCGCGCTGATCAGCGCCGGAGCCGATGTGTGGACCCCGCAACTCGACCTCTGGTCGCCGGGCCGGCTGCTCCTGACCACGCCCCTCGCGTCACTGGTCGCGCAACTGCCCGACGCGCAGCCGCTGTCCGCCGACGAGGCCGCCGCCTTCCGTATGGCGGACGAGTTGATCGCGGCCTTCGGTGACCAGGAGATGTGGACGGAAGGACTCGGGATCGCCTTCGTACAGGGCCTCGACGAGGACGAGGTGATCCGGCGCCTGGGCGCCGACCCGGCGGAGTGTCCGCGGACAAACAGGGAGCATGCGCCCTTCGACCCGATGGACTTCGAAGAGTCGCTGCGCCACGTCGGTGTGACGAGCGTCCCCGGCAGCCCAGGCGGCTGCGTGATCACACAGGACGGATACATGCCGAGCGACAACGACGTGCTGAAGGCGGTCACCCCCGGCACCTGCGCGTACGGGATCTACTACAACCCGAAGGGCGGGACCTTCGGTTCCCTCGCCCGGGACGGCGAGACGGTCGCGCACGAAGAGATCGGCCTCTCCCCCTTCGAGGGGGATCCGCCCGCCTTCTGGCACTTCCGGTTCTGGCAGAGCGGCGCCTTCCCGTACGGGGCCGACACCCTCGCGTACGCCTGCGCCCAGGCCGGCCTGCGCATCACGGACGGCCGGTCGGCGGTGAACCGGCAGGGGCCGGTGCGCTGGGTCCGGTTGCCGGGCCGGCTGCGGCGCTGACCCCCAACCCCCTCACGCCTCCCCGTACTTCGCGTCCGAAGCCGGATCCAGCGCCAGCCGGTAGCCCCGCTTCACCACCGTCTGGATCACCTTCGGCACCCCCAGGGCCGCCCGCAGCCGCGCCATCGCCGTCTCCACCGCGTGCTCGTCGCGGCCCGCGCCCGGCAGCGCCCGCAGCAGGTCCGCCCGGGACACCACCCAGCCCGGGCGCCGGGCCAGGGCGCGCAGGAGGGCCATGCCCGCCGGCGGAACCGGGCGCAGATCACCGTCGACCAGGGCGGCGTGGCCGCGGATCTGGAACTGATGGCCGGCGATGGGCAACGTACGGGAGCGGGCCGGGAGTTCGACGCACAGGAGCTGGACCAGGGGGCCGAGCCGGAAGCGGTCGGGTGAGACCGTGGTCACGCCCCGGGCCTGCAGGGGCAGCGCGGTGACCGGCCCGACGCAGGCCGGCAGCACCTCGTGTTCGAGGGCGGCGAGCAGGTCCGCCTCCTGGCCGCGCTCGGCCGCGCGGGTCAGCAGCGAGGCCGCGGCCGGTGCGCTGGTGAAGGTCAACGCGTCCACGCCGCGCGCCAGTACGGCATCCAGGAGCCGGTCCACCGGCGTCAGGTCCTCCGGGGGCATCCACCGGTACACCGGTACGCCCACCACCTCGGCGCCGCCCGCCCGCAGCGCCTCGATGAAGCCCGGCAGGGGTTCGCCGTGCAGCTGCAGCGCGATACGGCGGCCCTGGACGCCCTCGTCGAGCAGCCGGTCGAGCACCTCGGCCATCGACTCGGACGCCGGCGACCAGGACTCGGTGAGTCCGGCCGCCCGGATGGCGCCCTTGACCTTGGGCCCGCGCGCGAGGAGTTCCACGCCGCGCAGCCGGGACAGGAGGTCCTCGCCGATGCCCCAGCCGTCGGCCGCCTCGACCCAGCCGCGGAAGCCGATCGCGGTGGTCGCGACCACCACATCGGGCGCGTGGTCGATCAACTCCTTGGTCGCCGCGAGCAGTTCGCTGTCGTCGGCGAGTGGCACGATCCGCAGCGCGGGCGCGTGCAGCACGCTCGCGCCGCGCCGTTCGAGCAGCGCGCCCAGTTCGTCGGCGCGCCGGGCGGCGGTCACGCCGACGGTGAAGCCGGCGAGCGGCTGCCCGGCCGAGCGGGGCTGTGTCTGGTCTGCCATGGCGATACGTCCCATCGTGCGGTCGACCGAGCCTGCCAAGGGTGCATGACAGGCTCGGTTCGCCCTGATTGCGCAGGTGTTACACGGCCCGCTCACCGCGTCGCGTGGCTCACACCTGCGCGTAGCTGAGCTGCGGCTTCGGCTCGGCGGTGGGCTGGGCCGCCACGGCGGGGGGTGCGGTCCTGCGCAGGTATACGGCCCAGGTGACCACGCAGCACACCACGTACACACCGAGGAAGACCACGAAGGCCGCCGTCCCGGTCCCGGCGCTCTGGAACGACTGCCGGAAGGCCAGGTTGATCCCGAGTCCGCCGACCGCGCCGACCGCGCCGATCAGGCCCATGGACGCTCCGGAGAGCCGCCGCGCCCAGGCGTCCGCCGCCTCGCCGGCTAGGCCCTTCGCGTAGGCCTTCGCCGTGAAGATGCCCGGGATCATCTTGTACGTGGACCCGTTGCCCAGGCCGCTCAGGACGAACAGGGCGATGAAGCCGATCAGGAAGACGGGCAGCGACTCCCGTACGGAAGCGAAGATCACCACGACGGTCGCCGCACCCATCGCGGCGAAGTTCCACAGCGTGATGCGCGCACCGCCGTGCCGGTCCGCGAGCCGGCCGCCGACCGGCCGGATCAGCGAGCCGAGCAGCGGGCCGATGAAGGTGAGCGAGGCGGCCTGCAGCGGGGTGCGGCCGAACTGGGTCTGCAGGACCAGGCCGAAGGCGAAGCTGTAGCCGATGAAGGACCCGAAGGTGCCGATGTACAGGAACGACATGATCCACGTGTGCGGGTCGCGGACCGCCTCCTTCGCGGCTCCCGTGTCATTGCGTACCGGCGCGAGGTTGTCCATCCGCAGGGCCGCGAGCACGGCCGCGAGCACGATCAGCGGGATGTAAGCGCCGAGCAGGATCCGCGGGTGTCCCGCGCCCGCCGTGCCGATGACGAGCAGGCCGACCAACTGCACCACGGGGACGCCGATGTTGCCGCCGCCCGCGTTGAGGCCGAGGGCCCAGCCCTTCTTGCGCAGCGGGAAGAAGGAGTTGATGTTGGTCATCGAGGAGGCGAAGTTGCCACCGCCGACGCCGGTGAGCGCGGCCACCAGGACGAAGGTCGTGTACGAGGTCCCCGGCTCCATCACGGCGAAGGCCGCGATCGTGGGGATCAGCAGGAGACAGGCGCTGACGATCGTCCAGTTGCGCCCGCCGAAGCGCGCCACCGCGAAGGTGTACGGCACCCGGATCACCGCGCCGACCAGCGTGGCCGTGCCGATCAGGAAGAACTTCCCGGCCGGGTCGATGCCGTACTCCGGTCCCATGAACAGGACCATCACCGACCACAGTGTCCAGATCGAGAAGCCGATGTGCTCGCTGAAGACGGAGTAGAGCAGATTGCGCCGGGCGACTTTCTCACCCGTCCGGGCCCAGAACTCCTCGTCCTCCGGGTCCCACTGCTCGATCCAGCGGCCCCCCTTGCGTCCGCTTGTGGCAGCCGGTGCTGTCATCACGCCTCCACTCCCGCGTCGTCTGATCCGCGGACGACGCTAGGGAGCGGGGATTTCGGGCCGGTGCCCGATCAGATGACCGCGGCGCAACCTTGCTCTCACCCGGGGATCAGCGGGTGTGTGAGCCCGTCTTGCGCCCGGTGCCGTTGGGCCACAGCTGTGGTCTGCGCTTGGCGGCGAGGTCCTCGGCCCAGCCCACGGCCAGGATCGTCAGCCCGATCAGCGGCATGACGAGGACGAACGTCCACAGGCTGTACGTCGACTCGATCCGCTCCGAGAAGTGATCCCCTACATACGGGATGTCCCAGGCCCTGTCGACGATCCGCTCCGCGCACATGATCAACATGTTGTGCCAGAGGTAAATCGTCACCGCGCGGTTGTTGGACAGCGTGATCAGCTTGCCGTACCCGGCCAGTTTCGGGGGCAGTTGGCGCCATGAGGGTGCGTACACGAGCAGAATCACGACGAACCCGAGCGACCAGGTGGCCTGGGCGAGCGGAATCTCGTTGAGATCCCAGCCCTCGGGTCCGAGGTGGCCGGATGCCCACCACAGCCCGAAGCCCATGACCATCGCGGCGAGCGAGACCACCAGATGGCGGGGGACGCGGCGCAGCAGACCGTCCTGGTGGGCGAATCCGAGGATCCAGCAGGCTCCGTAGACCGCGAAGTCGGTCACCGCGAGTCCCGTTTCGCCGGGAATCGTCACCAGACCGGTGCCGACGATCGCGGTGAGGGCGAGCGGTGCGAGCAGAGTCGGCCACGGCGCCCGGCGGAAGGCCCACAGGAGCAGCGGTGAGGCGATGACGAACCACAGATAGGCGCGGATGTACCAGAGCGGTCCGACCGCCTGCTCCGCCCAGCTGCCCTCGAAGAGCCCGGTGGGGTCCCCCACGCTTCCGGGGTAAGGCGGCGCCCCGACCGGCACCAGATACATGAAGAGATTCAGCAGCCAGGTACCGCCGAGATCCCGCGCGGGCTTCCACCCGCCCCAGAACATCAGCGGCAGTATCACCGCGGCGAACAGCCAGACCGGCGGGAGCAGTCGGCGCAGCCGTCCCCGGATCACGCCCCACGCGGGCCGCTTCAGCGAGCGGGCCATCAAGGAGCCGGCCAGGGCGAACATCACGCCCATCGACGGGAACACGAGCGTGAGCCAGGCCCAGCCGAACACGTGGTACGCCACCACGCGCAACAGCGCGAGCGAGCGCAACAGGTCCAAGTACCGGTCGCGGGCGGGCTTCGGGGCCGGGCCGGTCTGTCCGGGCCCCTCGACCTGGGCGGCCTGCGCGGCCCACCCGTCACGCCCGTCAGCCTCCTGCGCCCGCTGCTCCGGCACCCCGTACGACGGCCACTCGGCCCGCTCGTCCGGATGCCCCGCGCCCGGCGGGTCGTAACGGTGCGTGCTCATCCCACCGGCCTCCGGTCCGCGCCGCGTGCCTGCGTGGGGATGCCGGGGGCCGAGCCGACCACACCGGTGCGCCGCAGCTTCTGCCAGCGCAGCCGGCCGCCGGTCAGGGCGGTGATCCAGGACTGGAGCAGCACGACGTACATCAACTGCCGGTAGAGGATCTGCTGCAGGGGCAGGGAGATGAGATGCGTCATCTTCTCCCGGTCGAGCCGGAAGGCGTACGCGGCACAGATGGCCTGGATCGCGAGGACGCCCAGCCACGCCATGATCGTCTTCTGGGTCGGGCCGAACACGAGCCCGTACAGGAGGAAGACGTCGATCAGGGGCGCGAGCAGGGGCGCGAGCACCATGAAGAGCGAGACCAGCGGGAGGCCGACGCGGCCGAAGCGTCCCGAGGGGCCGCTCTCGACGAAGGACCGCTTGTGCTTCCAGATCGCCTGCATCGTGCCGTAGGACCAGCGGTAGCGCTGCGACCAGAGCTGCTGCACCGTCTCGGGGGCCTCGGTCCACGCGCGGGCGTTCTCCGCGTACACCACCCGCCAGCCGTCGCGGTGCAGGGCCATGGTGATGTCGGTGTCCTCGGCGAGCGTGTCGTCGCTCATCCCGCCGACCCGCTCCAGGGCGGAGCGCCGGAACGCGCCCACGGCGCCCGGGATCGTGGGCATGCAGCGAAGGAGGTCGTACATCCGGCGGTCGAGGTTGAAGCCCATCACGTACTCGATGTGCTGCCAGGCACCGATCAGCGAGTCCTTGTTGCCGACCTTGGCGTTGCCCGCGACCGCGCCGACGCGCGGGTCGCCGAAGGGCTGCACCAGTTCACGGACGGTGGACGGCTCGAAGACCGTGTCACCGTCCATCATCACGATCAGGTCGTGACGGGCGTTGGCCACACCGCGGTTGAGGGCGGCGGGCTTTCCCGCGTTGTGCTGGCGTATCACCCGTACACCGGGCAGCCGCAGACCCTCCACGAGCCGTGCGGTGCCGTCCGTGGAGCCGTCGTCGATCACGATCACTTCGACGGGGTGATCGCTGCTCATCAGCGAACGCACGGTGTTCTCGATGCACTTCGCCTCGTTGTACGCGGGGACGAGCACCGAGACAGGTTCATGGATCTCGGGCCCCCAGCGGAAGCCTCTGCGCCTGGTGCGGCGGGCGTGTACGGCGGAGAGCACCAGCATCAGGCCGAAGCGGGCGATGACCAGGGCGCCGATCACGGCGAGACCCGCGACGAGCACGGTGGTCACGTGCTCCGATGCCTGCACGGCGTAGACGAACGCCTTGCCCTTCCACAGATCGAGTCCGGTGACGGGCGTATGCGCGCTCTGTACGCCGAGCGCACCGGTCAGACGCTTGAAGTCATAGCCCTTGCGCTGCAGTTCGGGGATGAACCGGTCGAGCGCCGCCACGGTCTGCGAGCGGTCGCCGCCGGAGTCGTGCATCAGCACGATCGCGCCCTTGCCGCCCTTGGGGGTGGCCCGCTTGATGATCGCTTCGACGCCCGGGCGCTTGTAGTCCTCACTGTCGGTGTTGTTGACGACGGTGATGTAACCGCGGGAGCCGATGTATTCGGTGACCGGCCAGGACCGGTTGTCGAAGCCGTCGTTGGACGAGGAGTACGGCGGCCGGAACAGGGTGGTCCTGATGCCGGCCGAGCCCGCGAGCGCCAGCTGGTTCTGCGAGAGCTCCCAGTCGATGCGGTTCGTCGACTGGTACGAGAGGTCCGGGTGGTTGAAGGTGTGCAGCCCGATCTCGTGGCCCTCGTCAACCATCCGCCGGACGAGACCGGGATGACGCGAGGCCATGGTGCCGGTCACGAAGAATACGGCCCGCGCGTCGTGCTTCTTCAGTACGTCGAGCACCTTCGGCGTCCACACGGGGTCGGGGCCGTCGTCGAAGGTCAGCACGAGTTTCTTGCGCGGGATCTGACGGGTCGTTATCTCCGCACCGCGCGCGTCGATCACCGGGCCGCCGCCGAGCACCTGCTGCGGCACCTGATCGGTGGGCGCGGGCGGGCGCACCCGGTGGTCGGCGAGGATCTCGCTGTGGACGTAGCCGCGCAGCATCAGCATGGCGAGCAGCGCGACGAGGAAGAGCAGCGGCACCAAGTAGCGCATGGGGACGCGACGGCGCCGCGCCGCGCCGGACTTTCGGGGGGTCATAGTGCGATGCCTGCCAGGAGTACATGACGCTCGCCCGACGGGGACGGGGCGGGATCAGGGGCGGTCCGTGCGGAGTCGGCGGAGTCAGCGGAGTCCGAGTGCGCGGGGCCGGAGTCACGCGGGACGGACACCTGGTCTGCGCCGCCGGCCGGGGACTCGCTCGCGGGCGGGTCGACCGGGCCGCTCGGGTCGGGGCCCGGGTCGACCGGGCCGCTCGGGTCGGGGCCCGGGTCCACGGGATCGCTCGGATCCGGGTCCGGGTCCACGGGGCCGCTCGGGTCGGGGTCGGGACCGCCTCCGTCGGTGGGCTTGCCCGTGGGCCTGCCCGTGCCCGTCGGCTTGATGGTGGGGTCGTCGGTGGCCCGGCCGGAGGGGGTGGGGTTCGGGATGCCGGCAGCGCTCTCGTCGGTCCCGGGGATCGTGCCCGTACCGGAGGTGGTCTCGCCGGGCCCGGTGGGCATGGGCGACGGCTTCACCTTGCCGGCCGGCTTGCTGTCCTCGCCGATGCCCGGCATCCACGGCGCGTCCGAGGTCCCGGAGACCAGCGTGGCGACGAGCACCACCGCGTACACCGCGCAGACGAAGCCCGCTATCCAGCCCATACGGCGGATTCTTCGGCCCCGGCTGCCGGACTCGTCGACGAACACCGGCTTGTCGGCGGCCTCTTGACGTTCGGCGGCCAAGGGCTCGGCGCCGGACAGGCGGCCTACACCGTCGATCTGGACCGTGACTTCGTTCGGATCATGCGTATGCCCTGAGAGGGCGTCTTCCCGCCAATTTTCCACTGCTGTACGCCTATTCCCCCAAGGAACCGTCGGGCGCACGCGAGACCAGACACTCGCCGCTGAACCAGGCCCCCACCTGATCCGCGCGCCCCCCTCATCACTCTGCGCCCGTACGTCGAATGTATCGCAGATCGGTGACACACCCGCCGGTTCCGGTCAGATCTGACTCGGCACCACATGGTCATCTGTTTCCGGACATCGGCACCACCGGCGGCAAAGCCGCCGGACCACCGACTCCGGGGAAGACACGGCGGCGCCTGCAAGCGGGTCCGGCCGATGGCAAAGGTTTCCCCCTGCGGGCCGGGGGACCCATCCCCGGCCCGCCCCCCCACAGGGGGCAGCAGGCCTTCGCCTTGCTCCAGGAGCACTCGATGTCCGAACGCTCTTCGAGCGCACGCTTCTTGAGCGGCAGTACGGCCTCGGCGCCGCTGCCGTCCGAGGACGCGAGGGTGACGACGATGGCGTCCTCGATGCTCTTCACGGACGAGGCGAGGTAGTTGTTGAGCACGATCGCGTAGACGAGCTCACGGCCGTCCTTGTCCACCACATAGCCGGAGAGCGCCGACGCGCCCGTCAACGAGCCGGTCTTGGCCCGGGCGTTGAGCGCGGCCGGCGTCCCGCACATCCGGGACCGGAGCGTGCCGCCGACGAAGCGGTCGGGGTCGCAGGCCACGGGCAGGGACCGCGCCCAGTCCGCGTACCAGGGCTCGTCCCGTACGGAGAGCAGCAGCTCGACCAGTTGCGCGGCGGGGAAGTTGTTCATGCGCGAGAGCCCTGAGCCGTCCACCTGCCGCAGGCGCGAGCTGTCGACGCCCGCCTGCTTCAAGTACCCGGAGATGGCGGCGAGTCCGGCGCTCCAGGTCCCGCTGCCGGACCTCTCGTATCCGATGGCCTTGGTCAGCGCCTCGGCGTGCATGTTGTTGGACAGCTTCATGAACGGTACGAGCAGCTCCTTGAGCGGCATCGACCGGTGGACCGCCAACTCCCGCGCACTGTCCGGTGCTTGGCGCCCGAGTCGCGTCTTGCCGACGACACGTACGCCTTCGTCCTCGAGCGCCTGCCGGAAGACGTCGGCCGCGTAGCCGGTGGGCTCCCAGACGGTGGCCCACTCCTTGACCGGGCCGTCACCGGCCGCGATGCCGCCGCTCACCACGATCTTGTTCGTACCGTGCCGCCGCTCGACGGTGAGCGTGCCCTCCTGTCCGGCCGGCAGGGTCTCGGCCTCGTTGACGATCTCGACGTATCCGGTCCGCGGCGTGAGGGCGACCCGCGGCCTGTCGCCCGCCGCGGCGCCCGGGGACACCTCGACGATCACCGTTCCGGAGTCGTAGTCCGTATCGGGCGCGACGGTCAGGGCGGAGATCTGGGCCGAGTAGTACGAGGACTCGTCATCGGCGGCCCAGCTCCGCCCGAGCCGCTGGTCGTCGAACCGGGTGTCGTCGGCGACGAGTTCACCGGTGACGGTCCGCACCCCGCGGTCCGCCACCTCGGCGGCGAGCTTGCGGTAGTCGCTCGCGAGCGCAGTGGGGTCCCCGCTTCCGCGCAGGTAGAGATCGCCCCGCAGTACGGAACCCTGCTGCCGCCCGGCGGCCAGCGCCTCGGTGGTGAACCGGTAGTCGGTGCCGAGCAGTTCGGCCGCCGCCGCGGACGTGACCAGTTTCGTGTTGGAGGCCGGCATCAGCCGGTCCCCCGCTTCGTGCCGGTACAGGACCTCCCCGCCGGCCGCATCGGCGACGACGACGCTCGCCGCGCCCCCGTCCATGCGCGGATCGGCGAGGATCGTCTCGATGGCCTCGGTCAGCCCGGGCCGGGCGGCCGCGTCAGGGTCCGCGCCGGCGGGACCGCTCCAAGTGAGCACGGTGGCGGCGAGGCCGACGACGAGGGGCAGGGCGAAGGCCCGCTTACGCATACGTCCCAGAGGTCTGCTCATGCCACCGCAGCATCCCGGAATCGGCGCGACCGCAACAGAAGGCGTGCGGGCGCCTTTGCGGCTGGTTGGGGCCCGGTACTCCTGGCCGCTTCGGGTGCTGCTTCGGATGCCGGCTCCGCATTGCCGGGATTCCGTTACAAATCGTCCCTACCGCCGCAATAGCGGCTTCCTAGGCTGGAAGCCATGGGTTCCCCGGGACATCAGGGGAACCCGGGGAAGCAGGGGGACACCGATACGGAGCACGATCATGACCGCATACACCGCCGCGCACAGCGCATCGGCCTCCGGCCTTCCGGCACAGGCGACGCCGGACACCTCGGCCGCCCTGTTCAGCCACGCCTCCCATGTCGTATGCCTGCTCACAGGCTTCCCGTACCTGGCCTGGATACCGGCCCTGTGTCTGAAGGCCACCGCCAAGAACGCCCACAACCGCGCCCACGCCACCACGGCGCTGAACTTCACGCTCACGCAGCTGATGGTCTGGAGCGTGTGGGCGGTGCTCATCGTGGGCGCCCTGGTCACGTCGTCCTCGACGTTCGCGGTGGTCGCCCTGATCGCGCTCAGCCTGTCGGGCCTGATCTACTTCGCCCTCGGCGTCCACGCCACGTGCCGCGCACTGTTCCACGCGTATCGCATCGAGCCGTTTCGCTATCCGGCCTACTTGGCTTTCCGCATGGTGAAGTAACGGCGCGAATGCCGCGTCCGAATTCCGCCAGCCCGGCGCCGCGCTTTCCTGGATGCTGAAAAGCATGACGCCGAAGACATACGAGATCCGGGCCATCGATACGGACGTACTGAAGCAGCTGCGCATGCGCGACGACGCCGGCCGCACCCGTGAGCCCGCGACCGACCCCGAGGGCGGAGCCCCGCTGCGGTGCTGTCTGCGACGCAGTGCGCCCGGGGAGCGGATCGTGCTCGTCTCGTACGCACCGCTGCGCCGGTGGGCGGCGCGGACGGGTGCCGAGCCCGGCGCCTACGACGAGTACGGCCCGGTCTTCATCCACGCCGACGAGTGCGAGGGCGTGGCGGCCGGCACCCTGCGCTACCCCGCCGCCCTGCACGGCGACCGCCGCGTCCTGCGGGCGTACAGCGCCGAGGGCCGCATCCTCGGCGGCCGCCTGCTGGAGATCCCCCGGGAACGGTCCGGCGAGGTGGAGCCCGCGCTGGAGGAAGCCTTCGCGGATCCGGCGGTGGCACTGATCCACGTCAGGGCCGTGGAATACGGCTGCTTCCTCCTGGAGGCCCGCCGCCGCACCTGAGGGGGCATGGGGGGCGGAGCCCCCACAACGCGCGCACAAAGGGCGCGCAAAACAACGAAAGAGAAGAGAAGACGTACGCCCGCGCAGTTCGCGGGCGTACGTCGCCTGTCGTGTTCGTGGAGATGGCGGGAATCGAACCCGCGTCCAACGGTGCTGAATCAGGGCTTCTCCGTGTGCAGTTCGCTGTGATTTTCTCGGCCCCGGCGATCACGCGAACAAGTCGCCGACGGGCCCAGTCACTGTTTGATTTCCCTTTTCACCCCGTGACCGGGTGAAAAGGTTTAGTTCCCTAGATTATGCCAGGATCCGGGTCGGGAACTTCCCCGGGCTGACACCCTTTTAGGGTCCTTCAGTCGCTGTTATTAGGCAGCGAGGGCGAAGGACTGGGAATCGCTCTTGGTGTTGGCGATTATTGGTTGCGACATATGGTTAACGAGATCATTGCCGCTTCCTCGACACGCTTCCCCTGCTTCGACATCCGCTGTCGAAACCGATCATCCCCATGTTGATTTTTCAAGCCGGACCCTGAGGTCCGGATACCCACACCGGCTGTGCGGTGCAGTGCCCATCGTACGTGAACAGCGCCCTGCGGGGCCAACTTATTTCCCGTCCGGCCCACCGGATCCAGGAACCCCGGCCCACCGGATCCAGGAACCTACGCCCGCTCCCTCTGCTTCGCGGAGGACATCGCCCGGTCCGCCTCGCGCCGGTCCTGCTTCTCGCGGAGCGTCTGCCGCTTGTCGTACTCCTTCTTTCCCTTGGCGAGCGCGATCTCGACCTTCGCCCGGCCGCCCTTGAAGTACAGGACGAGCGGCACGATCGTGTGCCCCGTCTCCTGCAGCTTCGACGCGAGCTTGTCGATCTCGGCACGGTGCATGAGCAGCTTGCGCTTGCGGCGCGCGGAGTGATTGGTCCAGGTGCCCTGGGCGTACTCGGGTACGTGCACGTTGTGCAGCCACGCCTCGTGGTCGTCGATCTGCACGAAACCGTCCACGAGCGAGGCCCTGCCCTGGCGCAGCGACTTCACCTCGGTACCGGTGAGCACGAGACCGCACTCGTAGGTGTCGAGGATGAGGTAGTCGTGCCGCGCCTTCTTGTTCTGGGCGACGAGCTTGCGCTCGGGTCCCTTGTCCTTCGCCGCGGACTTCTCCGACTTACGGGTTTCCTTCATCTTGGCCATAGTGCTGGCCATTTTCGCACTACGAGGGGGGTCCGAGGCCACTCAATACTGTGCGGGCCCTCGCCTCGGCGTCCTCGCCCGCGGTCAGGTCCGGGGTGATGCCCCGGCCGTCGACGCTGCGGCCCGACGGAGTGCGGTAGTGGCCCACGGTCAGCTCCGCCACGGAGCCGTCCGGCAACCGGGTCGGCATCTGGACCGAGCCCTTGCCGAAGGTGCGCGAGCCGACGACGACCGCGCGGCCGCGGTCCTGCAGGGCGCCGGCGAGCAGCTCGGCCGCGCTCATGGTCCCGCCGTCGACCAGGACCACCAGGGGTCTGGAGGTCTGACCGCCGCGGATCGCGTGCAGCGCGCGCTGTTCGCCCCGTACGTCATATGTGGCGACCAGACCGCCGTCGAGGAACGCGGAGGCCGCGTCCACCGCCTCGGCGACCAGACCGCCCGAGTTGCCGCGCAGGTCGAGGAGGATGCCGTGCCCCGCGGGGGCCGAGGTCACCGCCTTGCCGACCTCGGCGCCGGAGCCCTTGGTGAAGGAGGTGACCTTCACCAGGCGCGTGCCGTCGCCGAAGTCCCGTACCGAAACGGTCTGCTTCTCCAACGTGGCCCGCTCGAGGGTGCTCTCCCAGATGCGCTTGCCGCGCTGCAGGCCGAGCGTGACCTCGCTGCCGGGGCCCGCGTCGTCCCCGCCGCGCAGGAGCCGGACGACCTCGGCAGGCGAGCGGCCGTCGAGCCGGTGCCCGTCGATGGAGCTCAGCCGGTCGCCCTCGGTGATGCCGGCCCGTGCCGCGGGCCCGTCGTGCTGGACGGCGGCGACCTCGATCCGTCCCGAGCCGTCGCGCCGGGTCCACAGACCCACGCCCGTGTACTCGCCGTCGAGGGCTTGCTCGAACTTCTCGTACTCCTTCTCGTCGTACACCTTCCCCCAGCGGTCACCGCTGCGGCTGACCGCCTCCCGGGCGGCGTCGGTGGGCGACTTGCCGTCGGCCATCGCCTCGGCGGCGGCCTCGGAGACGTCCTGGGCGACGGGGGTGGAACGGGGCGGCGATCCGGCCGACTTGTGCGGCTCCGAGCCGAAGGAGCCGGTGGCGGCTCCCGCGGCGAGCACACCCGCGAAAAGGAACGTCAGACCCGCCCCGCGGCGCATGCTGCGGGGTCTCTTGAAGAGGCCCTCGGGGCCCGACATGTCGGTGAGTCTAGGACAACGCAGGGCGCCGTACGGTCTGTTGACCG
>NZ_JAEIMH010000060.1:58164-60480 GCF_016464295.1 Streptomyces sp. N35
CCGGGGGCGCTCGGGGGGTTTTTTCGCCCCTACCCCACCCTGGACATGTCTCACACCTTCAGGTACTTGCGCAGCGCGAAGAACGCGGCCAGCGCGGGCATCAGAAGTCCGATCACGATCACGAACGGGAGGACGGCGAAGACCTCGCCCATGCCGACGAAGTTCACCAGCGGCATCTTGTCCGCGAGCTGGAGACCGCCGTCGATCATGAAGTAGCGGCCGCCCACAAGCAGGATGGCCGCCAGGCCCGCGCCCAGCACACCCGCGAACGCCGCCTCCATGATGAACGGCAGCTGGATGTAGAAGCTGGAGGCGCCGACCAGCCGCATGATGCCCGTCTCGCGGCGCCGGCTGAACGCCGATACCCGCACGGTGTTGACGATCAGCATCAGCGCGACGACCAGCATCAGGCCCATCAGGGCGAGGGCCGCTACGTTCATGCCGTTGAGCAACTCGAAGAGTTTGTCGACGGTGTCTCTCTGGTCCTGGACCGACTGCACACCCGGCCGGTCGGAGAAGGCGCTGGAGATGACCTTGAACTTCTCCGGGTCGTCCAGCTTCACGCGGAACGACTCCTGCATCTGGTCCGGCGTGAGGCTCTGGGCCAGCGGCGAGTTGCCGTACTGCTCCTTGTAGTGCTTGTACGCCTGGTCGCTGGTCTCGAAGAGGACGTTCTCGACCGGCTTGAGCTTGCCCAGGTCGGTCTCGATGGCCTTCTTCTGCGCCGCGGTCACCGCGCCCTCGGTGCAGTTGGGGTCCGACTCCGCGTCGCCCTTGTTGCAGAGGTAGATCGCGACGTTGACCTTGTCGTACCAGTAGCCCTTCATCACGCTGACCTGCTTCAGGCCGAGCAGGGCACCGCCGAACAGCGCGAGCGACAAGGCGACCGACACGATCACCGCGATGGTCATCGTGAGATTACGGCGGAGACCGACGCCGATCTCCGACAGGACGAATTGGGCGCGCATGGCGTCCTTTCAGTGCTCGGGTTGCTCGGTGCCTCAGTGCTGGTAGCCGTAGACGCCGCGCGACTGGTCGCGCACCAGGCGTCCGCCTTCCAGCTCGATGACGCGCTTGCGCATCTGGTCGACGATGTTCTGGTCGTGGGTGGCCATCACCACGGTGGTGCCGGTCCGGTTGATGCGGTCGAGCAGCTTCATGATGCCGACGGAGGTCTGCGGGTCCAGGTTTCCCGTGGGCTCGTCCGCGATCAGCAGCATCGGTCGGTTCACGAAGGCGCGGGCGATGGCCACGCGCTGCTGCTCACCACCGGACAGCTCGCCCGGCATGCGCTCTTCCTTGCCGCCGAGGCCGACCAGGTCGAGGACCTCGGGGACGGTCTTGCGGATGGTGCCGCGGGGCTTGCCGATGACCTCGAGCGCGAACGCCACGTTCTCGCCGACGGTCTTGTTGGGCAGCAGGCGGAAGTCCTGGAAGACGGTGCCCAGCTGGCGCCGGATGTGCGGCACCTTCCAGTTGGACACCTTGCCGAGGTCCTTGCCGAGCACATGCACCTGGCCCTGGCTGCACCGCTCCTCGCGCAGGATCAGCCGCAGGAACGTCGACTTTCCGGAGCCGGATGACCCCACAAGGAAGACGAACTCGCCGCGCTCGATCTCCAGGGAGACATCCCTGAGTGCGGGGCGGGTCTGCTTGGGGTAGGTCTTGGAGACGTTGTCGAATCGGATCACGGATGCACCACGAGTCGCCGGGGGTAGGTGTGCGTGACCATACGCGAACCGGGGTATGCGGCGCAGGGCGCGGCAGGGGTTGCGCGTGGGTTGTGCGATTTGTCGCGGATCTCGTCCGATACGGGAGTGGAACAGACCGGTCCGAATCCGGCGCCGCGTCCCTGGTCGGCGGGCTTGCGGGCGAGGGCCGGGACCGGGCTCTTTTCGTGGGGCGCGCCGAATCGTGGCGAAGCTGGCACAGTGGTAGGGGGAACCGTCGAGTTCCCGGGAGCGTTGTGCGCGGTGAGACCATGCGGTGGGTACCCGCCGCAATGGGACGCGTGACGCGGCTTGGCCCGCGCGGGAGGAAGGACAGGCGCATGACCTATGACCGATTGGTGTGCGCGAACTGTGCTGCGCCCGTGAGCGAGGGCCGGTGCCGGGTGTGCCGGGCGAATCGTGAGCGGCTCGAGCAGCAGGGCCCCTTCGGAGGGCTGAACCCGGTGACGCTGATAGCGCTGCTGGTGATGGTGGTCGCGGCGATGGCGCTGGTGGCGCACCAGGCGGCGTAACCCCGCCGTCCGCACGACAACCGTCCGTACGACATGCCGGAAGGGGACGCATCTCCCGCCCGCGGGCCACCCCC
>NZ_JAEIMH010000061.1:0-59233 GCF_016464295.1 Streptomyces sp. N35
GGTCGTCGGCCAGGCCCCGCGGGCCACGGCCGCCGGCGCGGAGACGGCCACGGCCGGCCGGGGCCACGGCCGCGACAAGGCCGCCCGCGGCCTGCGCTTCACGCCCGTGGCGCCCAACACCGCCGACCAGGTCACGATCCCTGAGGGCTACGCCCAGAACATCGTCATCAAGTGGGGCGACCCCATCCTGCGCGGCGCCCCCGACTTCGACCCGGAGCACCAGAGCGCCAAGGCCCAGGCCGGGCAGTTCGGTTACAACAACGACTACCTCGCCCTGCTGCCGTACGGCCGCGGCCGCCAGATCCTCGTCGCGAACCACGAGTACACCGACGAGGTCCTGATGTTCCGCGACTACGACGCGGCGAACCCGACCCGCGAGCAGGTGGAGATCGCCTGGGCCGCGCACGGTCTCGGGGTCGTCGTGGTCGAGGAGGACCGCAGGACCGGCAAGCTGACGTACGTTCCGCGGCATCACCTCAACCGCCGGATCACCGCCACGACGGAGTTCCGCGTGCAGGGCCCGGCGGCCGGCAGCGATCTGCTCAAGACCTCGGCGGACCCGACCGGCCGCAAGGTGCTCGGCACGCTCAACAACTGCGCGGGCGGTCAGACCCCCTGGGGTACGACGCTGCACGGCGAGGAGAACTTCAACCAGTACTTCGCCAACTCCTCGCGCGCGACCGACAAGCGCTACGGCATCGGCACGACGGCCTCCGAGCGCAAGTGGGAGCGTTTCGACAAGCGCTTCGACGTCGCCCAGGAGCCCAACGAGGTGCACCGTTTCGGCTACATCGTCGAACTCGACCCGTACGACCCGGACTCGACCCCCGTCAAGCACACCGCGATCGGCCGCTTCAAGCACGAGGGCGCGACCGTGCGGCTCACGCGTGACGGCCGTCCCGTGGTCTACAGCGGTGACGACGAGCGTTTCGACTACTTCTACAAGTTCGTCTCCTCGAAGCGGATGCGGCGCGGCAACTCCCGCTCCGACCGCGCGTACAACATGACGCTGCTCGACGAGGGCACGCTCTACGTCGCGAAGCTCACCGGCGACTCCCCGGCGATCGAGATCGACGGCACCGGGAAGCTGCCGTCGGACGGTGAGTTCGACGGCAGCGGCGAGTGGATTCCGCTGGCCACGGCCACCGCGAAGGGTGCCGTCAGCCATGTCGAGGGCATGAGCGCCGAAGAGGTCTTCGTCTTCACGCGCCTGGCCGGTGACAAGGCGGGCGCCACCAAGATGGACCGTCCCGAGGACGTCGAGCCCTCGCCGCGTACCGGCAAGGTCTACATCGCGCTCACCAACAACACCGACCGGGGCAAGGCCGGCAAGGCGGGCGCGGACGAGGCCAACCCGCGCAACCTCAACAAGCACGGCCAGGTCCTCGAGCTCACCGAGCGCTGGAACGACCCGACGCAGACGAAGTTCGCCTGGTCGCTGTTCCTGGTGGCGGGCGACCCGAACGATCCGGCGACGTACTTCGCGGGCTTCCCCAAGGACAAGGTCTCCCCGATCTCCTGCCCGGACAACGTGGCCTTCGACGACCACGGAAACCTGTGGATCTCCACCGACGGTGCCCAACTCGGCTCCCACGACGGCCTGTTCGGTGTCGCGACGGCCGGGGAGCGGCGCGGTGAGCTCAAGCAGTTCCTGACCGTCCCGAAGGGCGCGGAGACCTGCGGCCCGCTGGTCCAGGACCGCCGGGTGCTCGTCGCGGTCCAGCACCCGGGCGAGCTCGACGGCGCGACGGTCGACAACCCGCTCTCCGCCTGGCCCGACGGACCGGGCAAGTACGTCCGGCCGTCGGTCGTGGCCGTGTGGCGCAAGGACGGCAGCGACATCGGGGTCTGAGTCCCCTTCGTACGCGGCCCACTTGGGCATACGGGAACGGGGCACCCCTCCTGCCAGGGGTGCCCCGTTCTCGGCCTTTACGGGAGTGCCGGCTCTCCTGCCGTACGGGAGCGTCGGCTCTCCTGTCGTACGGGAGCTCAGCTCTCCTGGCCGCCGCGACGGCGCAGCAACGCGAAGCCCAGACCCGCGGCACCGGCCGCCGCCATGCCGCCACCGGCGGCGAGCAGCGCGGTGTCCTCGCCGGACGCGGCGCCCTCGGCACCGGCCTTGACGCCGCCCTTGGGCACGACGTTGTTCTTCTTCTGGTCCTTCTTGTCGCCGCCGTTGGACTTGCCCTCGGTCCAGCCCTTCATGGTGCCGTCGGGGTTGAGCACGAAGTGGGCGCCGTTGTGCCGGCCGTACGCGGCCTTGTTGCCGGACTGCTTGAGGGTGTCCCAGACGATCTTCTTGTCGGAGTCCGTGGCCTTGCCGATCATGTCGGCCTCGTAACCCGCCTTGGTCTTGTAGACCTTGGCGTCGAAGCCGGAGCCGCCGAGGTTCTTGTACTCGCGCACGAAGGTGCGGGTGTCCGGCTTCGGCTTGGGGTTCTCACCCTTCTTGTACGAGATCGAACCGTCCGGGTTCAGCGTGATGACACCGGTGCCGGTCTTGTACGTGGCGGGCTTGCCGTCCGAGGCGGACAGCGCGCGGACCACGCCGCCGCTGCCCTGGTAGATGTCGGCCTTGGCCATGCGCGCGGAGGCGTTCACCGAGACGATCGCGGAGTAGCCGTCACCGAGCTGCTGCTTGGGCTTGGACACCCAGCTCCCCGGCTTGGGGGTCTCGTCCCCGCCGTTCTTCTTGGCCGAGGCCTGGCCGGCCGGGGTCAGGCTGATGGTGTACCCGTCGATGACCTGGGACGCGGTGCTGCCGGAAGCGTCGAGGGTGCCGACCTGGGCGCCGCCCTTGTAGATCGCGGCCGAGGCGGAGTTCGCCGAAACCTTGACGCGTACGTCGGCCGAGAAGCCGCCCGCCAGCTGCTTCTTGCCGAGGGACTTCCACTCGTCACCGCCCGGCTTGGGCGTCTCCGGCTTGGTCTCGTCGGTCGGCGGCTTGGTCTCGTCCGTCGGCTTCGTCTCGTTGCCGGGCTTCGTCTCGTTCCCCGGCAGGACCTGCTCCTGGCCGGTGCCCGGCGCGGTCGGCGAGTCGGCGAAGGCGGCCGAGGTCGGAACGGCGAGGGCGGCGATGACGCCGGTGGCGATGGCGGCGGTACGGACGGTACGGCGGGTGGCGCGCATAGTGGTGACTCTCTCGTAGCTGTGGTGTCCCGGTCTGTGCCCCTTTGCGGTGGCGACAGATATGAAGCTACGGAGGTCATGTTTGGGTAATGCGTAAGCAATGTAACGGTTTACGCCAAACCAGGACACATCTCCATGAAGGCCCTCTGACCTGCGCTAATGCCCCGGAAGTCGCAGTACGGTCCGTGCGCCCCCGCCCGGTGCCGTACCGAACTCGACCTCGATCCCGAGCACCCCGGCCTGCCCCATCACGATCGTCAGGCCGAGACCGTGCCCCCTGCCGCGCCCGGGATCGCCGGTACGGAAGCGCTGGGGTCCCTGTTCCACCAACTCCCGTGGATAGCCGTCCCCTTGGTCCCGTACCTCGATCACCGGACCGTCCACGGTGAGGGTGACCGGCGGCCGGCCGTGCTTGTGGGAGTTGACGATCAGATTGCTCAGGATGCGGTCGAGGCGGCGCCGGTCCGTCTGCACCGTCACATCCCGTACGACCTCGATCTCGGCCTCCAGACCGGTGCCGCGGACGGCGTGCTCGACCAGCGCGCCGAGGCGGTGTTCGCAGAGCTCGGCCTGTTCCGCCCCGGCGTCCAGGCGCGAGATCTCCAGGAGGTCCTCGGTCAGTCCGCGCAGGGCCCCCAGCCGGTCGTTGATCATCTCCTTGGGGCGGCCCTCGGGCAGCAGCCCGGCCGCCGCCACCATGCCCGTCAGCGGAGTGCGCAGCTCATGGGCCACATCGGCCGTGAAGCGCTTCTCCGATTCGAGCCGGCGCTGCAGCGACTCGGCCATGCTGTCCAGGGCGGCCGCCACATCCCGCACCTCGTCATGGCCCCTGCCGCTCCCCGCGCTCATCCCCACCCGCGCGTCCAGGTCGCCGTCCGTGATCCGCCGCGCGACCGCGGCCGTGGCGCTGAGGCGGCGGCTGATCCGGGCGGCGAGGAAGAGCCCGGCGAGCGTGACGGTGCCGGCGGCAAGCAGCGCCGAGCCGAGGATCGCGGTGTCGATGGTGTCCAGGCGGGAACGGGTCGCCCCGAACGGCTGCCACACCGCCAGCGCCTTCCCGTCCGCGGGCGCGGCGCTCCACATCACCGGTTCGCCCGCGCGCTCGCCCACCATCGTGCCGCGCCGGCCGTCGGCGGCCAGTTCGTGCAGGCGCCGCGGGAGGCCGGGCGGGTCGATGCCGGCGTGTTCGGGCATGGTCGTGCCGTACTCGTACGCGCTGAGTGCGTAGTCCAGTTCGTCGCGGACCTCCTTGCGGACCTCGCCGACGACCTGGCGGGTGACCACGTTGTGCACGAGGACGCCGAGCACCGCCGCGACGGTGCAGCTCACCGCGGTGATCGTGAGGGCGATCCGCCAGCGAAGCCCCATCAGCGGCCGCCCGCCGTGCGGGCAGCGGCCGGGCGCGGTCCCCGGGGGCCGGTCATGTGCCCTCCGTCGGGCACGGCTTGCCCTGGCGCTCGGGCGCCCGGCAGGTGTCCAGGCTCAGCTGCTGCAGGAACATCCCGCGGCGGTCCGGGTCCCAGACATAGTCCGATACGGAGACATAGGTGGGGTTGGTGGTCGGCTCGCGGACCGCCAGATGCCCGGCCGCGACCTCCACGCCCTCCAGGACCGCGCGCCGGGAGAGCACCCGTTTCACCTGCTGGTCCTCGACGGTGTAGACCCGCAGCTCACTCATCCGGCCGTCGATGTCCACTGCTGTGATCAGCTCGTTCTTCCCGTCGCCGGTGAGGTCGTGCAGGACAGGGGCGCGTACGGGACAGGCGGCGCCGGAGCAGTCGGCCATCTTCTTGGCGGCGACCGGGTGGACGAGCCGCGCGGTCCCGCGGTCCTTGCGGGCGTCCTCGGCGATATCGGCCTTGACCACGTCCAGGGGTACGGCCTTGCCCATGTCCCCCGAGGGGATCTTGGGCACGCCCGGTACTCGCGTCGGCTGGCCCGCGCTCTGGCCCGGCGTGGGCGGGCTGGGGTGGGTGCTCTCCCACAGGGCGAGCGGGGTGGTGGCGGGTGCGGCGCTCTCCTCGGAGTGCAGCCCCTCGGCGTCGGTGCACGCCGCGGTCAGCAGCAAGGCGCCGAGCGCCAGGATGCGGGTGACCTTGCCGAGGGGGCTCATGGGCCCATCCTCGGCAATGGACGGGCGCGGGACCCGGTGGTGGCGCCCGTACGGGTGCGTGGTGCGGGGCGGGGTGCGAGTACGGGTGCGGGCCGGGGGGATCCGGTGCGGGTACGGGTGCGGGCCGGGGGATCCGGGGTGATGCTGACGGGAGAGGTGCCCGAAATGCACCGTTCGCGAGCGGCGTGGGCGGTGCGCGAGGCGTGCGGCGCAAGGAGAGAGCCATGACCCAGCCCACCGAACCCCAGGGCGGTCCCACGGGACCCGGCCCCTCCGACACCCACCCGGGGTGGGCCTCCGCCTCCACGGGGCCGTCCGCCGCGCCCGCCGGCGGCAAGGACCCCGGTTCCCGTTCCCTCTGGGCCGCGGGCGGCACGATGTTCGCCGGGGTCCTGATGGGTGTCGCCGGCATCGTCGGCGCGCTGCAGGGCATCGCGGCCATCGCCGATGACGACGTCTACACCCGGATCGGCGACTACGTCTTCTCCTTCGACCTCACCACGTGGGGCTGGATCCACCTGCTGCTCGGCATCGTCATCGCGGTCGCCGGGTTCGGCATCATCAAGGGGCAGGACTGGGCGCGCGGTGCGGGCATCGGCCTGGCGGCGCTGTACATCGTCGAGTACTTCCTCTTCCTGCCGTACGCGCCCGTCTGGTCCGTGATCGCCATCGCGATGGGTGTGTTCGTGATCTGGGCGCTGGCCACGGATTCGTCCTCGTCCGCGTGAGAGCGGGTTCGTGAGCGGAGGGCCCGCAACGGTCCCCGGGCCGCTCGCGTCTTCATACTGAAGAGGACAACGCGGCCGAAAGGGGCGGGAGTTGGACGCGCAAGCGGCGCCACGCGCCGAGCCACTGCCCGACCGGCCGCCCCTTCGGCGGCGGGTCGCGGCCTGGGGCGCGGGGCTCGTCCTCGCCGGCCTGACGGTGATCGTCGGCTGCCGTGCGCTCGACGTCGACGCGACGACTCCCGTACCGCAGCTGCTCGCGTTCCTGCCGTGGCTCCTCGTGCCCGGCGCGCTGGCCCTCGGCGCCGCGGCGCTGGCGCGCTGGCGGGCCGGGGCGGTGTGGGCGGCGGCGGTGCTCGTGGTCACGGCCTGGTTCCTGCAGCCGTACGATCCGGCCGGTTCGTCGGCGCCTTCGGCGCGTGCGGGTGGGGGCCGTGAGGCGGCCCGGATCACCGTCCTCACCTCCAACGTGCTGTTCGGCAAGGCGACTTCGGAGCTGATCGAGGCGGTACGGCGGGAGCGGCCGGATCTCGTCTTCGTGCAGGAATGCGATGCGGGCTGTCTGGGGGCGCTGCGGACGGGGCTCGCTTATCCGTACGAGTCCGCCGTGCCCTCGCCGGGCTCGCACGGGTCGGCGATTCTCAGCCGGTATCCGCTGGTGCGGGAGGCGGGGATCGCCTCGCGTCTGGAGATGCCGGGGGCGCTGGCGACGATCGCCGGGCGCAAGGTGCGGTTGCAGCTCGCGCATCCGGTGCCTCCCGTGCCGGGCGGTGTGGGGGTGTGGCGGCGGGAGCTGGGGGCGATGCGGGACTGGGTCGTACGGCACCGGTCCTCGGCCCCGCTCGTGGTGGCCGGGGACTTCAACGCGTCCCAGGACCACGCCGCGTTCCGTGCGCTCCTGGACGCGGGGCTGCGGGATGCGGCGGCGGTCACGGGCCGTGCGCGTACGCCGTCCTGGCCGACGTCGGTTTCGGCGCCCCTCGGCACCCAGATCGACCACGTCCTGGCGTCGCCCGCCTTCGTCCCGCGCTCGGCGCGGTTCCTTGAGCTGGCGGGGACGGATCACCGGGCGTTGGTGGTGGAGCTTTCGCTGGTCGGGGGGTGAGAGGGCTGTATGGGGCGTGCGGGTGCGGGTGCGGGTGGCTGTCGGGTGCGGGTGCGGGTGCGGGTGGGGGTGCGGGTGGGACCGGGAGCGGCTGCGTTGCCGGGCGCGGCTGGGGGGCGCCTGCGGCGGGCTGATTTCCCCTACCCGCCCCCTGGACCCCCGGCCCTCGACCACTCCCGCACCCCGCCCCTCGGCCCCTCCCGCACCCCGGCCCTCCGCCGCTCCCGCACATAATGGCCGTATGCCCCAACCGTCCCACTCCCGCGAAGCCGCCCCCGCCTTCACCCCACCCGAGTGGCTCGTCAGGACGTTGGGGACGCTCAGGCCCAGTCCCGCGCCCATTCCCTGGCCCGCCGTGTTCCGGGCCGCCGTCGCGATGACGTTGCCCCTCGTGATCGGTCTGGCCACCGATCACGTCGCGTACGGGGCGCTGGCCTCCATGGGGGCGCTGTCCGGGGTCATCGGTGACACTGCGTCCGCGTACCGGATGCGGGTCATCAACATCGCGATCCCCCAACTCTTCGGCGCCGTAGGGGTGTTGCTCGGCACGCTCGTCTACGGGCAGGGCTGGCTGGCCGTCGGGGTGCTCACGCTGATCGCGCTCGTCTCGGGGATGATCTCGACGATCGGCGCCGTGGCCTCCGTATCGGGGCTGCTTCTGCTGCTCAATTCGATCATCGGGGCGGGCCTGCCCATGCCGGGCGAGTGGTGGCTCGCGCCGCTGCTCATGACCGGCGGCGGACTGCTCGTCCTCCTGCTCGCGCTGCTCGCGTGGCCGCTGCGGCAGGGGAAGGCCGAGCGGACCGAGGTCGCCGGGGCCTACCGGCAGGCCGCCGCGCTGCTCGAGGCGGCGGGCGGGGACGCGGGCGCGTACGAGGACGCGCGGCAGGCCGTCACGCAGTCGCTCAACCAGAGTTACGACCTCGTGCTCGCCCGCCGCACCCGCGACCACGGCCGCAACCAGGACCTGGTCCGGCTCGTCACACAGCTCAACGCCCTCACCCTGATCGTCGAGGCCGCCCCCGCCGCCCACTTGAGCGGCCGCCCGCTTCCGCCCGAGGTGGCCGACACGGTGCGCCGCCTCGCCGACGGCGTACAGGGCGGGGACCCCGAGCGGGTCGAACTCGAGCTGCCGGAGGCCGAGTCCACCGCGGGGCGCGCCGTCGAGCACGCCGTACGGCATGCGGCCGACGTGATCGCCGGCGAGGACCCGCACAATGTCGACGACCGTCTCGGCACCCCGGCCGCCCTCACCCAGCGCGCCCGCCGCGCCGCGCGGAACGTCTTCGTCTCCGCCGAGTCCTGGCGCTACGGAGTGCGCCTCGCGCTGTGCATCGGCATCGCGCAGGCGCTCGTCTCGCTGGTCGAGTTCGAGCGCTCGTACTGGGTCGCGCTCACCATCACCTTCGTGATGAAGCCGGACTTCGGGTCGGTGTTCTCGCGGGCGGTGATGCGTGCGGTCGGCACCGCCGCCGGGCTCGTGGTCGCCGCCGCGGTCCTCGCCGAGGTGCCGCGCGGCTGGTGGGACGTGCCGGTGCTGCTCGTCCTCGCCCCGCTCATCCCGGCCCTGACCCCGCGCGGATACGGGTACCAGACCGCCGCCATCACGCCCGTCATCCTGCTGCTGTCCGACACCATGAACCAGCAGGGGTTCGGCCTGGTCATGCCCCGGCTCTACGACAGTCTGATCGGGTGCGGGATCGCGCTCGTCGCCGGCTATCTGCTGTGGCCGGAGAGCTGGTCGACCCGGATCGGCGACCGGCTCGCGGACGCCGTCGCCGACACCGCCCGCTATGTCGAGACGGCCTTTCTCGACCCCGCCACCCCCGGTGTCCCGGACCCCGCGGCCCGCGCACGGATGCGGCGCCGGCTGTACCGGGATCTGTCCTCCGTACGCTCGGAGTTCCAGCGCGCCCTCACCGAACCGCCGCCCACCGGGCCCCGGGCCGCCGCATGGTGGCCGCTCGTCGTCGCGGTCGAGCGGGTGGTCGACGCGACCACCGCCGCACGCGTACGGATCCGGCACGGCGCACCCCGCCCCGCGCCCGAGGAATCGGCCGAACTCTGCCGCCACCTGGAGGAGTTGGCCGAGGGCCTGCGGGACACCGACACCCTGGAGGCCGTCTGCGTCCCGCTCCCGGAGGGTGACGAGGACAGCGTCCTGGCTCCTCTCCGCCGCGAGATCCAGGCGACCCGCGCGATCGCCTCACCTCAGACGGCCGACAAGACGGCCTGACCCGGGCGGCCGACGAGGTGGCCCGACCCGGGCGGCCGGCAGGACGGCCCGGGCCGGGGTCTTGGCCCCGGGGCATGGCTGAACTCGGACCCGTGCCCTGGCCCCCCGCCCCGATCAGGACCGAACGGCTCGTGCTGCGTGAGTCCGAGGCACGGGACCGTACGGCATTCGTCGACCTGTACACCTCGGCCGAGGTGCACGCCTACCTCGGTGGGCCCCGGCCGCGCGCGGAGCTTCTGCGGGCGATCCCGCAGACGCCCGGGCGGCGCCCCGGCGTCTTCGTGGTCGAGCTCGACGGGTCCATGATCGGGTCGGTCGTCCTCGACCGGCGCGAAGCGGAGCGTCCCGGGCATGTGCGGCCCGGCGCCCAGGAGGCCGAGCTCGGCTACCTGTTCCTGCCGGCGGCCTGGGGACACGGGTACGCGGCCGAGGCCTGTGCGGCCGCACTCGGCTGGTGCGCCGGGGTGCTGCCGGGTGAGCCCGTCGTGCTCTGCACGCAGACCGCCAACGACCGTTCCCTGCGGCTGGCGCGGAAGCTGGGGTTCACCGAGGTGGCGCGGTTCGAGGAGTACGGCGCCGAGCAGTGGTTCGGCGTCCGGGGTCCGTCTCGCCCGTGATCCCCAGGTCAGCCGTGACCATAGGTCAGCCGTGATCCCTAGGTCAGCCGTGAAAGGAACGCCCGCAGAGCCGAGTTGAACTCCTCGGGCCGCTCCAGGTTCGGCATATGGGCCGCGCCCTCCACCACGCACAGCGTCGAGTGCGGGAGCGCCGCGTGCATCGCCTGCGCGTCCGCGACCGGGGTGTACGCGTCGTCCCGGCCGACCACGACCAGGGCGGGGCAGGTGACCCGGGTCAACAGGTCCTGGTAGTCCGGGCGTTCGGCCCGTCCGCGCAGCGCCGCCGCCGCGCCCTCCGGGGGCGTCGCCGTCATCATCCGCAGGACGTGCTCGGCGACGGACGGGTCCGCGTGCGGCGCGACCATCTTGTACAGGACCTCCTCCGCGTACGGCTTCATGCCCTCCCGTACGAGACGGTCGGCCATCTCCCTGCGGTGCGCCCTGCCCTCCTCGGTCTCCGCCTCGGGAAAGGTGTCGGCGAGGATCAGGCCCCGGATCCGCGGGCCGAACTGCCGGTAGCAGTCCATGACGATCTGGCCGCCCATGGAGAGCCCGCCGAGGACGAACCGGCCGATGCCGAGGTGGTCGACGAGGGCGCGTACGTCGGCGGCGAAGACATCGAGGGTGGTCCTGCCGGGGACGACCGTCGACGCGCCGTAGCCGCGCAGGTCGGCGGTGATGACACGGAAGTCCCTGCGGAACTCCGCCACTTGGGGTGCCCACATCGAGCGGTCGAAGGGGTGACCGTGCACCAGGACGAGGGCGGGACCGTTGCCCTCGTCGTCGTAGCCGATCCGTGCGCCGTCGAGCTCTGCGTTCGCCATGGGGACGAGGCTAGGTGAGGACGCCGTCCGGTCCCATGCCTTATCTGCTGTCCGGCCCCACGCCTCTTCTGCCGTCCGGCCCCACGCCTCATATCCAGCCCCGACGGGTTGCGATCACCCCGGCCTGGAAACGGTTCGCCGCGCCCAGCTTGTCGTTGAGCGCGCTGATGCGGCGGCGCATCGTGCGTACCGACCAGCCCAGCTGGCGCGCGATCGCCTCGTCCTTCAGACCGGCGACGAGCAGCGTCAGCATCCGGCGGTCGTCCTCCGCGAGGGGGTCATCGGCGGGGGCGTCCAGGGGAGTCGCCGTACGCCAGCACAGCTCCCAGTAGTCCACCAGACCGTCCAGGAGCGCCGAGGGCCGCAGCACCGCGGCGCGCACCTCTCCCGTGAAGTCCAGGGAGAGGGGCAGCAGGGCCAGGCGCCGGTCGGCGATCGCCAGCTTCACGCGCAGGCCCGGCAGGACGCGGGCCTCCTCGCCGCGCGAGATCAACTCACGGATGTCGCCGAGGACTCCGGGCCACTCCAGGGCTTCCGGTGCGTAGACCGCCCGATAGCGGACACCCCGTGTCAGGGCCGTCGCCTCCACGGGGTTGGACGTCGTCAGGGCGTACGGGGGCCGGTCGAGGGTGATGACCTCCTCGCGCGCCTCCTGCTGGAGCCGCACGAACCAGCGCCCCAACGCCTCGCTCCCGACGACGACTTCGACCTCCTCCGTCCCGCCGGACTGGGCCGCGTCGAAGAGCCGGGACAATTCGCCCGCCGCTTCCCGGACCGTGTCGAGTTCGGCGGTACGGGAGCGGACAAGTGCCTCGATCGCGGCAACCGGCTCGATCGCGGCATACCGGCGGCGCGCGCCCGAAAGCCGCCCCACCAGGCCGAGTTCGCGCAGCCGGTCCAGCGAACGGGCGGCGCGGTCCGTGGAGCAGTCGAGGGGCGCGGCGAGTTCGGCGGGCGCGGCGGTGTGGCGGACCAGCATCTCGCGGTAGACGCGCTCGTCGAAGGGGTCGACTCCGGCCGCGGTCAGCTGCCGGCGGGCGGTGTCGAGTGACTCGTGGGGCATGCGGGGATGGTGGCCTGTGTGTGCCAGGGACCGCAATGGGCCAGCCCGAATCGTTGTCCGGACCACTAGACGAGACGTAGGACGTGTACATGGCCCGGTCGGCCCGGGGCCACCGGGCCGAGCGCCGCACGGAGTCTGTGGGGGCTTCGTGCGGGGCCGCTCAGGCGCGTCGCCGCAGCCCCGGAACGCGGCGGCTGAGATACACGGCGAGGGCCACCACGAGCCCCACCGCGGCGATCACCCACACCGCCGTCCGCAGGCTCGACGTGAGGGCGTCGAAGACCGCGCCCGCCGCCCCCTTGGACACGTCCGGCGGCAGGTCCGAGAGCGTCAGACGCCGCGAGATCCACAGTCCGAGCCCGAGCAGCGCGGAGGCCAGCGCCATCCCGAGGGCCGTGGCGATCACGGCCTTGCGCCTGCGTACCGCCACAGCGATGCCCGCGACCGCGCAGAGCACGGCGGCGACGGGCAGCCAGATCCCCGCGACCTGCAACATGTGGAGCCCTTTCCTGAGCTGCACGAGATCCTTCGACTTCATGACCTCGACCTCGGTGTGCTGCACCGGGATCCGCCGCGCGAACGGCACCCCGTCGGCCACCAGCTGGTCCTTGACCTCCTGCGTGATCGGCGCGAGGTCGATCACGACACTGCCGTCGTCCCCGGACTTCAGGGCCTGCTGCACCGCCTCGTGCGCGGCCCGGATCGCCGCGTTCCAGGCGGTCCGGTACGCCTCGGTGCCGGTGAAGGACTCCACCGCCTCGTGCACGAAGGCGGTCAGCGTCCCCTGCAGCGGCCCGGCGTCGATGTGCTTGCCGATCTCACCGGCCACGGCGTCCGCGACCGCCTCCTGCACGTCCGGGTCCTTGGCGAGCGGGGCCATCGCGGCCACGTAGTTCTCGGTGTCGCCGATCTGGTACTTCGCCCAGGTGGAGAGCGCGCCGAGCGGCGTCAGGACACAGGCGAGCACGAGCAGCAGCGCTGCCATGAGACCCCGGGTCCTGTGCACGCCTCCCACGCTCGGTGAGCCGGGTACGGGGCGCGAGCGGGGGTGGTACGGGTGGGCTACGCCCGCGCCCCTATCCGCTTGCACCGTTAATCCTGGACATCTAACATCCAGATTATGAAGATGAACGAGGGCGTGGAGTGGGCGCTGCACAGCTGCCTCAACCTCGACTGGATCGGCGAGGGCCGTGCGGTCACGGCCGCGCGGCTCGCGGCGTACCACGCGCTGCCCACCGCGTACCTCAACAAGCAGCTCCAGGCCCTCGCCCGGGCCGGGATCGTCACGTCCACGCCCGGCCCGAAGGGCGGCTTCCGCCTCGCGCGCCCGCTGGAGCGGATCACGCTGATGGACGTGGTCGTGGCGATCGAGGGGCCGGACGAGGCCTTCCGCTGCGCGGAGATCCGTCAGCAAGGACCCGGCGAGACGCCGCACACCGGACATGAACTGCCGTGCGCCTTCGCCGAGTCGATGGCCAGGGCCGAGCTGGCCTGGCGCAAGGAACTCGCCGCGTGCACGCTCGCCGACGTACGCGAGCGGGCCCAGCGGCGGGCGCCGGCGGCGCGGGGGGCGCTGCGGCGCCGGGTCGGGGACAGCTGGGGGACTCGCCCCCTGCGATGGGGGCTCACCAAGGGGGTAATTCTGGATGTCGAATATCCAGGTGAGAGAGAAGGCCGCGGACGTACGGGGATGGCTCGCGGTGGCCGCGGTCGCCCTCGGCATCTTCACGGTGATCACCGCCGAGCTGCTGCCGGTCGGTCTGCTCACCCCGATCGGCGGCTCGCTCGAGGTCTCGGACGGTACGACGGGACTCCTGGTCACCGTGCCCGGCCTGGTCGCCGCGGTCTGTGCGCCGCTGCTGACCGTGGTGTCCGGACGGCTGGACCGCCGGCTCGTCCTCGCCGCCCTCATGGCCCTGGTCACCGTGGCGCACGTGGTCTCCGCGCTGGCCGGGGACTTCGCCTACGTGCTCGGGGCGCGGGTGCTGCTCGGTGTCGGCATCGGCGGTTTCTGGGCCTTCGCGGGCGGCCTCGCACCGCGCCTGGTGCCCGCGCATCAGGTGGGGCGGGCCACCGCCGTGATCTTCGGGGGTGTCGCCGCGGCCTCCGTGCTCGGGGTGCCCGCCGGCACCCTCGCCGGTGAACTCGGCGGCTGGCGGCTCCCGTTCGCCGCCGTGGCCGGGCTCTCGCTGCTGGTCCTGGCGGCGCTGCTCCTGCTGCTGCCCCCGCTGCCGCCCGGGCGGGGTCTGACCGCCGGCGACTTGACCGCACTGCTGCGGCGCAACCCCCGCGTCTGTACCGGACTGACGCTCACCGCCCTGCTCGTCACCGGCCACTTCCTCGCGTACACCTTCGTACGCCCGGTCCTGGCCGAGCGGTACGGCATCTCCGGCGCAGCCGTCGGCTGGCTGCTGCTCGGGTACGGAGTGCTCGGCCTCGCCGGCAACTTCCTCGCGGGGGCGCTGGGTCCGCGGCGCATCCTGTTCATCTCGGCGGCGCTCACCACCGCCCTGACCGCACTCGCCCTGCTGCCGGGCACAAGCCTGACCGGCGCTCTGCTGCTGCTCGCGTGGGGACTGGCGTACGGCGGGGTGTCCGTGGCCCTGCAGACCTGGTTCCTGACCGCCGCACCCGACGACATCGAGGGCGCGACCTCGCTCAACGTCGCCGTCTTCTGCCTCTCCATCGCCCTCGGCGCGCTGCTCGGCGGCCGCCTGGTCGACTCCCTGCCCGTGACCGCGGCGCCCGCCGCCGCGGCCGCACTCGTTCTCGCCGCCGCACTGGTGGCCCACCGGAAGGAAACCCGCTCATGACGCACGACCACCGCACGGACCGCAGCACCGAGGCCCGCGCCGACCGCAGCACCGAGGCCCGCACGGACCACCGCACCGAGGCCCGCGCCGACCGCCGCACCCTGCTCAACCCGTCGGCCCTGCACGACCCGACCGGTTACGGGTACACCCACGTGGCCGCCGCGGCCGGCCGGCAGGTCTTCATCGCCGGTCAGTACGCCTCCGACGAGACCGGCGCGGTCGTCTCGGACGAGTTCGACGCGCAGGTCGCCCGGTCGATGGCCAACCTCCGTACGGCACTTGGGGCCGCGGGGCTCGACTTCGCGGACGTCGTCCGCATCGGCACGTACATCGTCGACCACGACCAGGAGAAGCTGCACGTCCTGCTGAAGCACCTGCGCGCGGCATGGGGCGAGCGCCTGCCCGCCCAGACCTTGATCGGGGTGGCGGCGCTCGCCCTGCCGGACATGCTGTTCGAGATCGACGCGGTGGCGGTACGCGACCAGGCGTAGCCCGCCGTGCTCAGTCCTCGCTGGTGTAGAAGCGGTAGAACGCGGCGCATGCCACGGCCGCTCCGAACAAGCCCGCGTTGCCGGCGGACCGCAGCACGCTCTCGCCGGTGAGGCTGTAGAGGTAGCCGAACGCGATGCCCGCGAAGGCGCCCCAGGCGAGGGCGCGGGCCTCGCGCGGCAGCCTCGGGGCCAGCTTGATCACGGCGAGGAGGACCACGGCGAAGGCGACGGTGGCGATGATGCCGAGCCAGACGTTGCCCGCCGTGATGGGTCCGCCCGAGCGCTGGATCGCCGCGGCCCAGTAGCCGTAGACGAGGGCGAGGGCCGGGGTGAGCTTGACGGCCCAGCCGCCGAGTTCACCGGAGCCGAGACGGGTGCCGGTGGGCCGGGGTGCAGCATGAGCCATGGGACTTGTCCCTTCGTGTGCCGAGGTCGGTGGTGTGCCGGGTCAGCGGTGGTGGCGCCACTCCTGGCGGCAGGCATTGCACGGATCGTCCTTCCAGCACGGGTTGTTGTGGTCGTGCCGGTGGTGCTGCTGGTTGCCCGAATTGTTGGCGGAGGGGCGCCAGTTGCCGCAGTCGGGGACGCCCCGGCTCGTCGAGATGTACGCGCCGCTGGCCCAGGCGCGCTCGCCGGTCAGCCAGAACCACGACGAGTTGCCGTTCACGTTCTGGCCGTAGACCCCGCACTGGATGCGGTCGCTCGCGCCGTTGGCGAGCCGGCCGACCACCGCGGACCAGGTGTTGGGCTCGGCCCGCAGATTCAGGCTGCCGCCGGAGACCACCGTGCCCCAGATCGGACCGTTCTCCCACTGCGGGGCCGCGGTCAGGGCAGTCGTGGTCAGGCGAATCGTGCTCAGGGGAGCCGTGGTCGCGGGAGCGGCGGCGGGGTTCGTGGTGGCGTTCACCGGGCCGACGGCCGGGACGGTCAGAGCCGCTGCCGCGAGAACCGCGACGGCCAGGGTTCGCAGGGCCGGGGACGTGCGCATGTTCGCCCTCCTTCATCCCCTCCGGGACTCCGGGATCCCCTCCTCAAGGAAATCCCCCATTCGGCGGATCTGCCACCCGAACCCCAGGTCACGGGCCTGCCAGGCCGTCCGCCGGCTGCGCTAGATCCCATCTGGCGACCTGCGCGCGCCGGTCTGGCGCCTATTGGTCGAGAGCGAATACGCGGCCTACTGGTCGAGAGCGAATACGAGCACGAGGAGGCGGCACGATGCAGGACCGTGAAGGATCCGGGCGCCCCCTCGACGTTGCCGTGATCGTCGGGTCCACCCGCGAGGGCCGGATCGGCGCCGACGTGGCGCGCTGGTTCACCGAGCGGGCCGCCAAGCGCGACGACCTGGCGCTCGACGTGATCGACCTGGCCGACTACCCGGACTTCCCGGCCAGCTATCCGGCCACCCCGACGGACGCGATGGCCCGCTTCACGTCACGCATCGCCCGCGCCGACGGCTTCGTGATCGTCACGCCCGAGTACAACCGCAGCTTCCCGGCCTCGCTCAAGCAGGCCATCGACTACGCCTACGACGAGTGGCACGCCAAGCCCGTCGGCTATGTCGCCTACGGCTTCGACAGCCGGGGACTGTACGCGGTCGAGCACTTGCGGTGCGTGTTCACCGAGCTGCATGCGATGAGTTTGCGCGACTCGGTCGGTCTGCATCTCGTCGGGGAAAGCCCGGGGCCTTCCGACGACCGGGACGACCGATCCGTCACCGCCCTGCTCGACCAGCTCGTGTGGTGGGGGCTCGCCCTCAGGGAAGCCCGGGCCCGGCGCCCGTACACCTCCTGACAGCGCACAAGGACACAGCGACACCCGATCAACTCCCGTGGAAGGAACGGAAGATGAGCAAGAACACAGCGGCATCGTCAGGAGGCCTGGCGATCGAGACCGCGGGCTTGGTGAAGACCTTCGGTGAGAACCGGGCCGTCGACGGCGTCGACCTCGCCGTCCCGGCCGGCACCGTCTACGGCGTCCTCGGCCCCAACGGCGCCGGCAAGACCACGGCCGTCAAGATGCTCGCGACCCTGCTGCGTCCGGACGGCGGCGAGGCGCATGTGTTCGGCCACGATGTCGTACGGGAAGCGGACGCCGTCCGCAGCCGGGTCAGCCTGACCGGCCAGTACGCGTCGGTGGACGAGGACCTGACCGGCACCGAGAACCTGGTGCTGCTCGCCCGCCTGCTCGGCCACAACAAGAAGGCCTCGTACGAACGCAGCGCGCAGCTGCTCGAAGCCTTCGGTCTGACCGAGGCCGCGGGGCGCCAGGTGAAGAACTACTCGGGCGGTATGCGGCGCCGTATCGATATCGCCGCGTCCATCCTCAACACCCCCGACCTGCTCTTCCTGGACGAGCCCACCACCGGTCTCGACCCGCGCAGCCGCAACCAGGTCTGGGACATCGTCCGCGCGGTCGTCTCGCAGGGCACGACGGTCCTGCTGACCACCCAGTACCTGGACGAGGCCGACCAGCTGGCGTCCCGTATCGCCGTGATCGACAAGGGCAAGGTGATCGCGGAGGGCACCAAGGGCGAGCTCAAGGCATCGGTCGGCGCGGGCTCCGTGCACGTACGGCTGCGGGACGCGCACCAGCGCCCGGACGCCGAGCAGCTGCTCAAGCTGACGCTGGACGCGGCCGTGACCCTGGAGCCCGACCCGGTGGCGCTGACCGCGCGCGTGGGCGGCGCAGGAAACGGTGAGGCCGCGGCCGAACAGGCCTCGCGCGCCCTGGCCGAACTGGCCCGCGCCGGCATCACCGTCGACAACTTCTCGCTCGGGCAGCCGAGCCTGGACGAGGTCTTCCTCGCCCTCACCGACAAGAAGCCCGCGACCGGCCAGGAGTCGGCGCTCGCCGAGGAGGCAGCAGCATGAGCACCGCGACCACCACCACCGAATCGGCCGAACTCGCCCCGGTCTCCACCGAGACCCTCGCCGAGTTGCTCATCGCCAAGGAGCGGCCGCCACGGCCCAGTGCGTGGTCCGCCTCCCTGTCGTTCGGGTGGCGGGCGATCCTGAAGATCAAGCATGTGCCCGAGCAGCTCTTCGACGTGACCGCGTTCCCGATCATGATGGTCGTGATGTACACGTACCTCTTCGGCGGTGCGATCGCGGGCTCGCCGAGCGCGTACATCCAGCAACTGCTGCCCGGCATCATGGTGATGAGTGTCGTGATGATCACGATGTACACGGGTGTCGCGGTCAACACGGACATCGAGAAGGGCGTCTTCGACCGCTTCCGTACGCTGCCGATCTGGCGGCCCGCGCCGATGGTCGGCTACCTGCTCGGCGACGCCCTGCGCTACACGATCGCGTCCCTGGTGATGCTGGTCGTCGGCCTGATCATGGGCTTCCGTCCGCACGGCGGTGTCGTCGGTGTCGTGGCCGGGATCGCGCTGCTGATCGTCTTCTCGTTCGCGTTCTCGTGGATCTGGACGATGTTCGGTCTGATGCTGCGCAGTGAGAAGTCGGTGATGGGCGTCAGCATGATGTTCCTGTTCCCGCTGACCTTCCTCAGCAATATCTTCGTCGACCCGGTGACGATGCCGGGCTGGCTGCAGGCCTTCGTCAACAACAGCCCGATCACGCATCTGGCCACGTCCGTACGCGAGTTGATGGACGGCAACTGGCCGGCGGCCGACCTGGCGTGGACGCTGGGCTGGGCCGGTCTGCTGCTGCTCGTGTTCGGGCCGATCACGATGCGGCTGTACTCGAAGAAGTAGGCGCGCCCGACTTGTCGGGGCCCCGGAGCGCACGTCGGCTCCGGGGCTCTTGCATGTGCGCTGCGGGCCAACCCCGGGTGCGCGTCACCTGCCAATTCAAGGTCTGTGCAAGATTGTTGCGAGGCCGGATCCCTAGTGTTGAGTCCGATCAGCACGTGCCCCCTGGAACAGGACCACCACCGTTCAGCTACCGAAGTGCAAGGGATAGGGACGATGATGAAGAGCCGCACCGCACGCACCACGTCAGGACTCATCGCCGGTGTGATTGCGGCCTCCGGAATGGGGGTGGTGGCCACGGCAGGGCCTGCTCACGCGGCATCCACCTGCACCGGATCCTACGCCTGGAAGTTCAGCAGCAGCTTCTTCACCTGGCTCCCCGCGCGAGGGGACACCACCATATGCAACCTGGCTTCCGGCAACAGCGGGTCGGCCGTCGCGAGGCTCCAGAACACACTGGTCCTCTGCTACGGACAGCACATCGTGGTTGACGGCAACTTCGGCAGGAATACGAAGTTGGCGCTCGAGGCGGCCCAACGAGTCGAGAAGATCGAAGACGACGGTCTCTACGGCTTCGACACCCGGCGCAGCCTCAAGTGGCCCAAGCGGAACATCAAGGGTGAGACCTGGACCGGCACCTGCATTCGGGCTTGGTGAAGTACCCCATGGGCCCGACCAGCTCTGCATCCTGATCGCTGCGAACCTCGGACTCCCTTGGATCATGATCCCGATTGCGGTTACCGCAGGCAGGTCCGGGGCTCGATACAGCGGGAAGGAACGGGCAGGGGGAGGAGGTGCCGGCCTACAGCCGCCAGCTCGGCGCCGGGTTCGGTGGGCGGTAGGCGCAGGTGGAGCCGGTGCTCACCGCACCCCGCAAATGCGCCGCCAGGGCCGGATGGCGGTCGTCGAGGCGGCGCAAGGTGTCGCGGATGCGGGCCGTCACCGCCTTGCGTGCCCGTTCCGCCTCGTCGCCGAGGCGGCGGGTGCGGCCGCCGAGGCCCGCGGCCCGCCGCAACTCGTCGAGCAGCGCGGCCCGTTCGCTGACGAGCTTCTGCGCGCGCTCCGGCGTCGGCGCGCGGTCGATCTCCTCGTCCAGGCGGGCCAGATGCCGCTTGTAGCGGCGCTTGGCCTCGTCGTCGAGGACCGCGTCCCCGCCCATCGACCCGGCCGCGACCACCTCGGCGCCGCCTTCGGGGGCGAGCAGATGGACCGCGGGGACGTCCGCGCCCGGGCGGCTGAGCAGCAGCCGCAGATCGCGCAGGCCCTTGGCGTCCGGCATCGCCACGGTCCGGCCCTCGTAGGTGAGCTGCCAGACGGCTCCGTCGAAACGGAACGCGTAGGCGGCGGGAGCCGGTTCATGCCGGTCGGCCAGCAACGGGCGGACGCGTGCGGTCACTTGAAGCATCCCGATCTCGTCCGCCTCCTGGCTCACCCGCTCCGCGAGCGCCGGCGCGGCCGGCAGTCCGCGCGCCGCCATGACCTGCGCGAGCCGGGAGTTCGCCTCGAGCGCCCAGGGCCTCGACTGCAGCAGCTCCGCCGAGCGGGCGGCCGCCGTGGAGCCTTCGGCGGCCTCCTCGAGATGGCCGAGCGCCTGGTCGCACAGGGCGATCCAGTGGATCGCGGGGCCGCTGGTGTCCCAGCCGAACATCGACACCAGCCAATGGTCGGCGTACGGGAGAAGCGCCTCGCGGGCGCGTGCGCACAGTCCGGGTTCGCCGGAGGCCGCGGCGGCCTGGGCCTGGAGGCGCAGCCGCAGCGGCAGAAAGCCCTGGTCGCTCTCGGCGCCGCGGTCGAGCAGGTCGCGGGTGAGGGCGATGGCCGCGGCCAGCTCGGGGTCGAATCCGGGGCCGGCGGAGGGAAGTTCGGGCCCACCCGTGGTGCCAGGGCCGTTCCCGGTACCGGGCCCACCCACGGCGCCGGGGCCATCCCAGGCACCGGGCCCACCCATGGCGCCGGGCCCGTCAGCCGCCCCGGCCCCGCCCCCGCGCATCTCCGACCGCTCCACCGCCGTGATCCCCGCGACGATCCGCTCGATCCACGGCAGCGGCTTCGGCGCCACGTCATGGCGGCCCTGCAGCATGGCGAGGGCCCAGCGGTGGTGGTCGAGGAGCGGGATCATGTAGTCGCCGCCGTGCCGGTCGCGCTCCGCGAGCCCGGCCGCCTCCGTGGTGTGTGCCTCGGACTCGGCGAACCGCCCGGCGAGCGCCGTGATGATCGCCTGGTCGACGGCGGCACCGATGTCGAGCCGCGGCAGATCCGCCTGCTCGGCCATGGAGACATACGTCTGGAACTCGGTGAGATAGCGGGGATCGGCGAGCTCGACAAGGCCCACCCAGGTCAGCGCGCGGGCGAAGTGCTCGCCCTCCACATCGCCCATCCGCCGGGTCAGCGCGGTCAACTCCTCGACCAGCGCGACCCGTTCGGCAGCGGTGCCCGGTCCCCAGATGGCGTGATGGCGGGCCCACAGGCTGAAGCCGAGCGCGTCGTCGTCCCCGTGCCGCCGCGCGAGCACCGCGGTGCGGATGCTCAGCTCCTGGGCGAGCTCCTCCGCCGTGAGCTCGGCGGAACGCCGGCCGCCGAGCGCGGAGTGCGCCTCGCGAAGGAGCTCCTCGGCGGTGCCCTGCCGCAGCGGCGGCAGCGGATGGAAGTGCCCGTGCAGCGACAGCGCGACCCGCGCCATCAGCTCCGCCGAGCCGAGCGCGCGGGCCTCGTCCACGGCCGCCTCGAACTCACGGCGTGCCTCATGCGGCGCCGCGCCGTGCCGCAGCGAGTCGGCGAGCGCGAGCCGGGTGATCACCTGCAGCCCCGGCTCCGGCACCTCCGCGGCGCGCTCGACGGCCCGCCGCAGATGCCCCAGGCCTTCCTCGGTGGCCAGCCGCGACCCCGCGTCCTGTGCGGCATCCCGCAGCAGCCGCACCACCGTCTGCGCGGGCACGGCATCGCCCGCCGCATACGCGTGCTGGGCCAGCTCGCCCGGCAGCACCTGCGCCGCGACCGCGGGCACCTGCTCCCAGGCCCGTACGAACGCGGCATGCCGCTGCCTCAACTCGCCCTCGTCCAGGGCGTCGTGGAGCGTCTCCCGGACGAGATCGTGCACGAACCCGAAGCGTCCGCCGCCGTGCGAGGTGACGAGCCGTGCGGTCACCGCCTGGTCGAGCAGCCGGTCCACATGCGCGGCCGGCGCCCCTGCCACGGCCGCGAGCACCTGCCGGTGGAACTCGCGCCCGAGCACGGCGCCCGTGGAGAGCAGCGCGGACACCGCGTCCGGCAGCAGCCCGAGCCGCCGTCGCACCATCTCGCGCACCCCGGGCGCGATGGCGTCCACGGACGCGCCGCTCGCCCACAGCCGCGCGGTCTGCTCGACGAAGAACGGATTGCCGCCCGTGCGCCGGTGCACCTCCGTGACCAGTTCGTCCGACGGCTCGCGTCCGGCGGTACGCGTCATCAGCGCGCGGGTCTCGGCCCGGTCGAACCCGGTGAGGGTGACCGTGGTGGCCTTCGCGACCAGCGGCAGCATCAGCTCCCGCAGCGGATGCCCGGCCGTCTCCACCTCGGCGTCCCGGTAGGTACCCACCAGGACCAGACGCTCGAACCAGGCGTGCCCCGCGGCGAATTCGAGCAGCTTGAGGGTGGCCGGATCGGCCCAGTGCAGATCGTCGAGCACGAGCAGCACGGGCCGCTCCTGCGATACGGCGACCAGCGCACTGGTCACGGCGTCGTGCAGCGCGAACGCGTCCGGATCGTCCCCCGCGCCAGGGCCCGCCCCGGCCCGCGCCCGCACCTCGCCGAGCAGCACCCCGAGCCCGCCGCCCGCGGCCTCCTCGGCCCGGGCGACCTCCTCGGGCGTGGCCCAGCGGCGCAGCGCGCGCACGATCTGCACCCACGGCCAGTAGCCCGGGGCGCTCCCCGAATCCCAGCAGGCTCCGGTGAGCACGAGGGCACCGAGCTCGCGCGCCTCCTGCGCGGCCTCGGTGACGAGGGTGGTCTTGCCGATCCCGGGTTCGCCCGTGACGAGGAGCAGACCGCCATGGCTCTCGGCGGTCCGCGTGATCTCCGTACGCAGCACGCGTGCGGGGTGCTCGCGCCCGATCAGTGCGGGGGTCATGCCTGGAACGATAGGCCGACCCACTGACAACCGGCCTGTCGTTTCCACCCGGACCCTTGAGGGGACCGCCTGTCGCTGACGGCTCCGGGGCCCTCCACCGCGTACACAGTGACCATGTGCCACTACTGCGGATGCCGGGACATCCCGCTGATCAAGGAGTTCATCGCCGAGCACGAGCGCGTCACGGACGCGGCGGGCGACGCGGCCCGCGCGCTGGACGCGGGGGACGTGGAGCGGGCACGCGAGCTGGTCGCCGTGATGGCGCGCGAGCTCGCCGCGCACTGGGCGGGTGAGGAGAACGGGCTGTTCGCGGTGATGCGGGACGACCCCGAGTACGCGGACTACATCGACGACCTCGTACGGGAGCACCGCGAGCTCGCCGCCCTGCTGCCGTCGCTCGATCTGACCGACGCGGCCGATGTGCGCACGCTGCGCGAGGCGATCGACGAACTGCACCAGCACATCGCCAAGGAGGAGGACGGCCTGTTCCCGGCGTCGCTCACGGCGCTTTCGGGGGAGGACTGGAACCGGTCGATGGCGGCTTGGCAGGACGCGCATCCCGGAGAGACGCATCCCGGGCGCCCGGCACCCGGGGAGCCGAAGCCCTGAGGCGTTGGGCCTGCGGGGCCTTCAACTCCTCGTACAGAGCGGGCGCACGTGCTGTTCAGGTGGCGGGCCTGCGCAGCAGCCACTGGCCGAACGTGCGGCGGGCCGGCCGCACCACGATGCGGCCGTGTGCCTTCTGGCCGGCCAGTTCCACCCGCAGGACGACCGGCGTATCGGGATCCGCCGGATCCGTACGGTGCTTGAGCTTGCAGTGCACCAGCTGCAGACCGTCGGTGTCGACCACCACGCCCGGCCTGGTGATGAGGGTGAGGGTCTTGCCCGCGCCGGCCAGATCGATGCTCAGGGTGTCGTGGGTGATCACGGCGTCGGTGAAGTCCAGCGTGACCTTGCAGTACATCACCGCGAGCTCCATCCTGCGCGGTACGACCCAGCGCCCCACGCGCTCGATCGGTGAGCTGTGGATCTGCTCGATCCGCACCAGGTCCTTGGCTTCGGGCCCGCGCTCACCGGTCTGTGCGGGCAAGTCCGCGGTGAGCGGGGCCAGTTCGCCCAGGGTGCGCGCGGACAGGGCGGCTTCGAGGCGCTCGTCCAGCTCGTCCGAGGTCAGCAGCCCGTCGCCCGCGGCGATGCGCAGCACATCCACCACCCGGTCCCGGTCCGCGTGAGAGGCCCGCACCTCGGGCGGTGGGCCGGTGTGCTTCCCCGTGGGTGACATCTCTCCCGACATGCCTGCGAGCCTACCCAGGCGCGGCGGCGGGACCAGGGGTGGATACGGGGGAGCCCGGGCTCACCGCGGAGCTAGCCCTCTTCGCCACAGCCTCAGGACGCGCACGACGAGGCCCGGATTACGGGCGGGCGGCAGCGTGGGGGCAGGGGCAGGGGCAGGGGCAGGGGCCCGGCGGACCGGAGCCGGCTCCGTCCGGTCCGCGGTGGGCGGAGGCGCTGCGGGCGCCGCGCCCGGATAGTCCTCCCGGATCTCCGGGGCCGGACGGCGGGGACGCTGCGGGGGAACGGTGTACGACTGGGCGCGGAGGTAGGCCGAGAGGGCGCGATGGGGGTCGATGGGCATGGCGAGGCCGCCTTTGCTGCGGGTGAAGGGGTGGGAGGGGCGCGGGGGATGCGTCTCCTCAGCAGCGCAGCGCCGTGTGCCGGGCCCGTTCGGCGGCAAGGTCCGGGTGGGAAAGGGGTGTTGGTAAGGGAGCCGCGACCTCGGTCGTCGCCGCCACGGCGGTACGGGAGCCGGAAACGGTGCTCGCGCACCCGACTGCCCAAGGGGTTTCCGCGCGCCCGCCCCGCACCGTGGGCATCGAAGGTGTCACCGGCCCCTCGACCGGTGTCCGCTCCGCCGGTCCACAGCCCCGCCCCGTCGGCTCGGGAACGGACAGCCCGCTTCCGTCGGCGGCCTGCAC
The DNA here is from genome assembly GCF_016464295.1 of Streptomyces sp. N35. Lineage (NCBI taxonomy): Bacteria > Bacillati > Actinomycetota > Actinomycetes > Kitasatosporales > Streptomycetaceae > Streptomyces > Streptomyces sp. N35. The sequence goes on from NZ_JAEIMH010000061.1 coordinate 24,913, forward strand.
GTCCGCCCGTACGGCCTCGGCGGGCTGCGTACCGCCGACCACAAGCAGCACGCCCAGCCACACCGACACCCCGGCCCGCACGGCGAACTGCCGGCCGCGCCGCCCACGGTGGCGGCACAGACCGGACGTACCGGGCAGACGCGGAAAAGCCATACGTCTACGGTAATTTCGCCGTCACCCTTCGCGCATTCCTTCGTGCGGGTGAGATCGACTCGACGGGCGGGGCCAGTGGTACGGGAGTTGCGACCGAGGCGGAATGGGTCAGGTCGCCGTGGCAAGGGCCACGAGGTGGCGGGCCGTGCCGGCCGGGTCGACGGTCTGGTGCAGGTGCGCGCCGGGCAGGTGTGCCACGGTCCAGCCGCGTGTGCGTGCTTCGGTGGCGAGGTCGTCGTACGCAGGGCTGAACCGCAGGTAGGAGCAAGGGTGGTCGTCCCAGTCGGCGGGGACGGGGATGTGCTGCTCGTAGTACGCCAACGGCAGGGCGGGCTGTTCGTCGACGACCGTCTGGCGCACCTGTGGGTCGGGGAACAGGGGAGCCAGGTCCGCTTCGTCCCACCAGTCGGTCCAGCGGGGCAGCCTCCCGCCGACGGCCATCGGGCGCAGGGCCCCGAGCACTTCGGGCGGGGCGACCGGGGTCGGTCCGGTCCGTGCGGGCAGTGCGGCATCGACGAAGACCGAGCCGGTCACCGGCCGGCCGAGGCCCGAGCTGATCGCCGGCAGGAACAACCCCGCGTTGCTGTGCGCCACCAACGTCACGGCCCGGCCGGCCGGCACGTGCCGGAGGCCGTCACGTACGGCGGCGACGACGCGGGGCCAGAACGGCGGCGCACCATCACCGATGCGCAGCAGGGACGGAACCACCGCCTGGTGTCCGGCCGCGGTCAGCTCCTCGGCGACGGCTCGCCAGGTCGACGGTCCTACGGCGGGACTGTGCACGAGAACGAAGAGCTGCTGCATCCGCTGATGGTCCCGCCTGCTCCCCCACGGACGCGACCGGCTCGGCCGAGAGCGGAAACCCCGCTTGGCGCGACACGTTGACGCGGTCCGACCTGGCCGACGCGGCACGGTCAGAGCGGCAGATCGTCGGGGAGGACTGTCCCGGATCGGTGTACGTCCGCGTGGTCGCGGCCCGCTAGGCCCCCGAAGCCGGCGCCGCCGGGAAGCCGTCCGAGGGGCCGGCCGGGCGGGCCACGGCCCAGATCCGTTCGAACTCCGCCTCGAAGTGCTCGAACCACGGCCCGTCGCGGCCCGGGAGGAGGGTGAAGACGGCGTCCCCGGTGGCGGAGCTGTGCGAGTAGATGTCGACGTGGATGAGGCCGCCCGGCTGCCGCGTATCGATCATCACCAGGCCGAAGGCCGGGACGAACGGCACGAACCGCACGTCGACCCGGCCCGATGAGGCATCCGCCCGCGTCCGGTCGTCGGCGAGTTCGCGCAGCAGGTCGAGGGACGGGCGCAGCCGGTTGTCGAACACCTCGGGCCGCTCGGTCAGGGTGCTGCGCCGGGTCGCTTCGGCCGGCGCCGAGCTCGTCGGGTCGATCAACGCGATCCTGATCCGCGCCCCGGCGCCCGCCCGCCGCTGCAGCTCGGACACCGTGTTGCGCAGCGTGCGCGACAGCGTGACTCCCACGATGGCGATGTCCCGCGCCTGCCGGAGTTGGTCCACCAGCTCGGGCTTGTCGCGCGCGAAGAACTCCTGCGCGCCCAGATCCCCCGCGAGACGGGAACGCACCTGCTCGGCGAGATCGTCCACCTGCCTGCGGCTGCCGAGCAGTCCGCCCGCAAGGAGGGCGAGCGTGGCGAGGGTCGCGGCGGCGAGCACCTTGCCGCTCGCGAGGTCAAGTGCCCCCAGAACGGCGAGGGTTATGGAGAGCAGCGCGGTGGTGTAGATCTCCAGGTTCCGGCCACTGGACAGGTCCTGGCGTACGCGTCTCAGGAAGCGCATGCCTCCGTGGCCGCCTAGATCTCTCCGCGCACGGCAGCGTCGACGAACCGCGCGAAGCTGTCGGCGGGGAGGGTGAGGACGGGGCCGTCGGGGGTCTTGCTGTCGCGGATGGCGATGTGGGGGGTGAGGTCGGCTACCTCGACGCATTCGCCACCGCTGGTCCCGCTGTACGAGGACTTACGCCACTGTGCGTTCGTCGGGATCTGCCTGGTGCCCATAGCGTTCCTCCATCACGCGCGTGATCAGTACCGCCGAATCCTCTGGCGAGAGGGCGTTGGCTTGCAGTCGAGCGTAGCCGACCGAACGCTCCTTGATCACTTGCGAGTTGGCGGTCATGTGACCCATGTCGTAACTCTCCGAGTAGAACAGATCCGGGTCGTCGTCGAAGCGCAGGAGCGTGAAGGAGCCCATCATCCCCGTGTGCTGACCCACGGAGAACGGGATCACCTGAAGCTGCACCCAGGGGTGCGTCCGGAAATCCAACAAGTGGCGCAGTTGGTCTCCCATCACGGCGCGCCCACCCACCTCTTGATGCAGCACACCCTCCGCCAGCACCACCCACAGGACCGGCGGATTCTCCCGGACGAGGATGCGCTGCCGCTCCAGCCGCGCTGCCACGAGTTCGTCCGCGCGGCGCTCATGGTCGACGGTCAGGAGTGCTCGTGCGTATGCCTCCGTCTGCAGAAGCCCATGGACCAACTGGCACTGATACGTGGAGATGTACGAGGCCTGCGCCTCCATCTCCGCATACGCCTGGAACCAGTGCGGCAGCTGGCTCCGCAGCACCAGCCCCAGCAGCCGCGTGAATGCCCCGTCGGTCCCCAGTGCCGCGTCCACACGCTCCGAGAAGTCCCGGGTCGGCACCTTCTTCGCCGTCTCGATCTGGCCGACGAGGGAGCCGGTGCAGAAGATGCACTCGCCGAGCTGGCTCTGACTCAGTTCGGCCGCCTCGCGCAGGCGGCGGAGTTCCCAGCCGTAGTAGTCCAGGGGCGAGGCGCCGGGATCGAGGTCGTTGATGCGGACCATGGGACGGTCACCCCCAGGCTCAACGGTGCACGGCGTTGCTTTCAATCCGTAGCTCAGAGTAACCATTCCGCTCCAGCCTGGAGCCATGAATCAAGCAACTCCCCCACAAACAGCGCCCCTTGGCCCCGCCTACCGCATGACCCTCACCGTCGGCGCCCACTCCGCCCGCCCCCTGCGTCACATCCTGCGCCTGCACCTGAAGGCCTGGCAGCTCGAGGGGCTCGCGGACGCGGCGGAGCTCGCGCTCACCGAGCTGGTGTCGAACGTGGTGCGGCACGCGCCCGGTGCGCACTGCACGATCAGACTCCTGCGCCGCGAGCACGGCGTCCGCGTCGAGGTCGCCGACGACTGCCCGCGCCTGCCGCGGCCCGCCCCCGCGTACGACGAACTCACCGAGAGCAACCGGGGCCTGCTCCTCGTCGGCTCCGTCACGGACCGCTGGGGAACGGATCCGGACCCAGGCGGCCGGGGCAAGACGGTCTGGTTCGAGTGCTACGCGCAGGGGCGACGCAGTCTGACTACCGCAGCCCCGAATCCGGAAGACGCGGCGACCCCGCCCGCGCCGTAAGAGGGACGTCAACACCTCCGCGTACGGCGACAAGACCGCGCAAGGAGCGCGCGGGGAAGGCCGCGGCCGGACCGAACCTGAGCGGGCCCGAACACCCCCGAACCCGCCAGGAGTTCCGCAGATGACCGTCCTGACCAGCAAGGCGAGCCCGGCCGCCGAGGAACCCCCGGATACGCACGGCGAACGCCACCGCCTCACCGCGCTGTCCGGACTCGCCGCCCTCTCCCTCGACGCGATGGCCTCCGTGGCGTACGGCCCCGAGGCGATCGTGCTCGTGCTGGCCGCGGCCGGCGGCCACGGGCTGGGCTTCACGCTTCCCGTGACCCTCGCGATCGCCGGTCTGCTCGCCGTACTCGTGGCTTCGTACCGCCAGGTGATCGCCGCCTTTCCGGACGGCGGCGGGTCCTACGCCGTCGCGGAGAGGTATCTCGGGCGCCGCGCCGGCCTGGTCGCCGCGGCCTCCCTCGTCCTCGACTACGTGCTCAACGTCGCCGTCGCCGTCACGGCCGGAGTGGCCGCCCTCACCTCCGCCTTCCCGGGGCTGTACGACCAGCGGCTCCCGATCGGTCTGGGCGTCCTCGTCCTGATCACCGCGGTGAACCTGCGCGGCATCGTCGAGTCCGCCCGCGTCTTCATCGCGCCCACGGCCGTCTTCGTCCTCGCGATCCTCACGCTGATCGCCGTCGGCCTCTTCCGTGCGGGCCCCGTCTCCACCGCGACCGCCGAGGGCCACGCCGCCGTGCTCGCGGACGACGCGACCACCGTCGGCGCCCTGCTCCTCCTGAAGGCCTTCGCCTCCGGCTGCTCCGCCCTCACCGGAGTCGAAGCCATCGCGAACGCCGTGCCCTCGTTCCGTGAACCCCGCGCCAAGCGCGCCCAGTACGCGGAGTTCGCCCTGGGCGCGCTCCTGGGCACCATGCTGATCGGCCTGTCCGTCCTGATCTCCCGCTTCGGTCTGCAGCCGGTCGAGGGTGTCACCGTCCTCGCGCAGCTCGCGGACGCCTCGTTCGGGCACAACGGGGCCTTCTATGTGATCCAGTTCGCGACCATGATCCTTCTGGCGCTCTCCGCGAACACCTCCTTCGGCGGCCTGCCGGTGCTCCTCAAGCTGCTGGCCCGGGACAACTATCTGCCGCATGTGTTCGCGCTGAAGGCCGACCGCCAGGTGCACCGCCACGGTGTGCTCGCGCTCGCTCTCGTGGCGGCCGCGCTGCTCGTCCTCTCCGGCGGGCACACCAACACGCTCGTACCGCTCTTCGCGATCGGCGTCTTCGTCGGCTTCACCCTGGCCCAGACCGGGATGGTGCTGCACTGGCGCGCGGCAGGGCAGTGGGCGAAGGCTCTGCTCAACGGGCTCGGCGCCCTGCTCACCGGGGCCGCCGCGCTCGTCGTGACCGCCATGAAGTTCCACGACGGCGCCTGGCTGATCGTCCTCGCCCTGCCGCTGCTCGTGCTCGGCTTCGAGACGGTCCAGCGGGCGTACGGCAGGATCGGCGAGCGGCTCGGGCTCGGCCAGGTCCCCGCGGCCCCGCACCGCGACCGCTCTCTGGTGATCGTGCCGGTGGGCGGGCTGTCGAAGCTCACGGGCGAGGCCCTGAACGCCGCCGTCTCGCTCGGCGACGACGTGCGCGCCGTGACCGTCACGCACCTGGAACCCGAGGACCGCGAGGCGGCCGCACGGCTGCGCCGCGACTGGGAGCGGTGGAACCCGGGCGTCGAACTGGTCGAGCTGACGGCGGAGCACCGCACGGTGGGCCGCCCGGTCGCCTCGTACGTACGGAAGATCCACGCGTACCACCCGGGCACGCGCGTCACCGTGCTGATCCCCGAGGTGGAGCCCGCCAGGCTCTGGCAGCGCATGCTCCAAAACCAGCGCGGAGCGGTCATCGCCCATGCCGTACGCAAAGAGACCGATGCGGTCGTCTGCCGGCTGCGTTTCCGGCTTTCCGCAGGTCAGGACGGGAAATAGTCCCGGCCGCGTCAGTGCCGCGTCAAGGCCTGTCAACGACACATCAAGGCCGCGCCCCGCCGCGTATGAGAGCCGTCAACGAAGAACGCGGCCGCCGGAAACAGAGCTTTCCTCGAAGAGTCCGATCACTACTGAACCTGGAGCTTGCGATGGCCGACGTGGCCTTCGTCGTCACCACACTCGCGGTCTTCGCGCTGGTGGCCCTCATAGCCAAGGGGGTGGCAAAGCTGTGAGCGCCGAGAACATCGTCGGCCTGATCGTCGCCGTCGCCCTCCTGGGATACCTGATCCTCGCCCTCATCAAGCCGGAGAGGTTCTAGGTACGGATATGAGTCCCGCACTCGCCGGCCTGCTCCAGCTGCTCGCGCTCATCGCGGCACTGGCGCTCGCCTACCGGCCCCTCGGCGACTACATGGCCAGGGTCTACTCCTCGGACAAGCATCTGCGCGTCGAGAAGTGGATCTACAAGGCCATCGGCGCCAACCCCGACACGGAGATGCGCTGGATGGCGTACCTCCGCGGCGTTCTCGCCTTCTCCGCGGTCGGCGTCCTCTTCCTGTACCTGCTGCAGCGGCTCCAGGGCGGCCTCCCCGGCTCCCTCGGGTTCAAGTCGATCGACCCCGACCAGGCCTTCAACACGGCCGCGTCCTTCGTCTCCAACACCAACTGGCAGTCGTACTACGGCGAGCAGGCCATGGGCCACGTCGTGCAGACCGGCGGCCTCGCGGTGCAGAACTTCGTCTCGGCGGCCGTGGGGATCGCCGTGGCGGTGGCGCTCGTACGGGGCTTCGCCCGCTCCCGCACCGGTGAACTCGGAAACTTCTGGGCCGACTTGGTGCGTGGCACCGTCCGCATCCTGATCCCGCTCTCCGTGATCGGCGCGATCGTTCTCGTCGCGTGCGGTGCGATCCAGAACTTCTCGGGGATCCACGAGGTGGGTCAGTTCATGGGCGGCCACCAGCAGTTCAACGGCGGCGCGGTCGCCTCCCAGGAGGTGATCAAGGAGCTGGGCACCAACGGCGGCGGCTACTTCAACGCCAACTCCGCCCACCCCTTCGAGAACCCGGGTGCCTTCTCGAACCTCTTCGAGATCTTCCTGATCCTCCTCATCCCGTTCTCGCTGACGCGCACCTTCGGCCGCATGGTCGGCTCGGTCAAGCAGGGCTACGCGCTCCTCGGCACCATGGCCGCCATCTGGCTGGCCTTCATCGGCCTGATGATGTGGACCGAGTACGCGGGCCACGGACCGGCCTTCGACCTCGCCGGCGGCGCGATGGAGGGCAAGGAGACCCGCTTCGGCATCGCGGGCTCGGCGCTCTTCTCGGTGTCGACCACGCTCACCTCGACCGGCGCGGTCGACTCCTTCCACTCCTCCAACACCGGCTTCGGCGGCGGCATCAACATGCTGGGCATGCAGCTCGGCGAGATCGCACCGGGCGGTGTGGGCTCCGGGCTCTACGGCATGCTGATCATGGCGATCATCGCCGTGTTCATCGCGGGCCTGATGGTCGGCCGCACCCCGGAGTACCTGGGCAAGAAGATCGGCACCCGCGAGATCAAGTTCGCGGCCTGCTACATCCTCGTCACCCCGGCGCTCGTGCTCGGCTTCACCGCCGCCTCGATGGCCCTGTCCACTCCCGGCCACTCGATGACCAACTCGGGCGCGCACGGCTTCTCCGAGATCCTGTACGCGTTCACCTCGGCCGGGAACAACAACGGCTCGGCCTTCGCCGGCCTCAACGCGGACACCCAGTGGTTCAACACCACGACCGGTCTCGCGATGCTGCTCGGCCGCTTCCTGCCGATGGTGTTCGTCCTGGCCCTGGCGGGCTCGCTCGCCGAGCAGAAGCCCGTACCGGCCTCCGCGGGCACTCTGCGTACCGAAAAGCCGCTGTTCACCGGCCTGTTGATCGGCACGATCCTGATCATCACCGGCCTCACCTACTTCCCGGCCCTGGCCCTTGGCCCGCTCGCCGAAGGACTGGCGTCATGACGATCGACCACACGCTCCCGACCCGCGCACCCCACACCCCGCCGCCCGCTCCCAAGGAGCCGGCGGGGAAGGTCGGCGGGGGCCTTTTCGACCCGAAGCAGCTGCTCAGGTCGCTGCCGGACGCGGCGCGCAAACTGCACCCGCGGGTGATGGTCAAGTCCCCGGTGATGTTCGTGGTGTTGATCGGCTCGCTGGTCACCACCGCGCTCGCGGTCACGAACCCCGGCGACTGGTTCGGCTGGGTCATCACGGCCTGGCTCTGGCTCACCGTCGTCTTCGCCAACCTCGCGGAGGCCGTCGCCGAGGGCCGCGGCAAGGCGCAGGCGGACACCCTGCGCAAGGCCAAGACGGACACGGTCGCGCGTCGCGTCACCGGCACCGACGAGGAGCTGGTGCCGGGCACCGAGCTGAAGATCGGTGACCTGGTGGTCTGCGAGGCCGGCGACATCATCCCCGGCGACGGTGACGTCATCGAGGGGGTGGCCTCCGTGGACGAGTCCGCCATCACCGGAGAGTCCGCTCCCGTGATCCGCGAGTCCGGCGGCGACCGCAGCGCGGTCACCGGCGGTACGAAGGTGCTCTCCGACCGCATCGTCATCAAGATCACGACGAAGCCGGGCGAGACCTTCATCGACCGCATGATCAACCTGGTCGAGGGCGCGGCCCGGCAGAAGACTCCCAACGAGATCGCGCTCAACATCCTGCTCGCCTCGCTGACCGTCGTCTTCCTGCTCGCCGTCGTCACCCTGAAGCCCTTCGCGATCTACGCGGGCGCCGACCGGCAGACCTCGATGATCGTGCTCACCGCACTCCTCGTCTGCCTCATCCCGACGACGATCGGCGCGCTGCTCTCGGCGATCGGTATCGCGGGTATGGACCGGCTGGTGCAGCGCAACGTACTCGCCATGTCGGGCAGGGCGGTCGAGGCCGCCGGTGACGTGTCGACGCTGCTCCTGGACAAGACCGGCACCATCACGCTCGGCAACCGCCAGGCCGCCGAGTTCGTGCCGGTGCGCGGTACGACGGCGGCCGAGGTGGCCGACGCCGCGCAGCTCTCGTCCCTCGCGGACGAGACCCCCGAGGGCCGTTCGATCGTGGTCCTCGCCGAGGAGAAGTACGGGCTGCGCGAGCGCCACCAGGGCGAGCTGGCGAGCGCCGAGTGGGTGCCCTTCACCGCACAGACCCGGATGTCGGGTGTGGACGTGGACGGCCGCAAGGTCCGCAAGGGCGCGACCGGTTCGGTCCTCGCCTGGGTCGCCGAACGCGGCGGCACGGTCGCGGACGACGCCTCCGACCTCTCGTACACGATCTCCGCATCCGGCGGTACGCCGCTCCTCGTCGCGGTCGAAGACGCCGAAGGCGCCCGGGTGGTGGGCGTCATCCACCTCAAGGACGTCGTCAAGGAGGGCATGCGCGAACGCTTCGACGAGCTGCGCAGGATGGGCATCAAGACGGTCATGATCACGGGTGACAACCCGCTGACCGCCAAGGCCATCGCCGAGGAGGCGGGCGTCGACGACTTCCTCGCGGAGGCGACGCCCGAGGACAAGATGGCGCTCATCAAGCGCGAGCAGGCCGGCGGCAAGCTGGTCGCGATGACGGGCGACGGGACGAACGACGCGCCCGCGCTCGCGCAGGCCGATGTCGGTGTGGCCATGAACACCGGCACGTCCGCCGCCAAGGAAGCCGGGAACATGGTCGATCTCGACTCCAACCCGACGAAGCTGATCGAGATCGTGGAGATCGGCAAGCAACTCCTCATCACCCGGGGTGCGTTGACGACCTTCTCGATCGCCAACGACGTGGCGAAGTACTTCGCGATCATCCCCGCGATGTTCGCGGTGGCCTATCCGCAGCTCGACGCGCTCAACATCATGCGGCTGACCTCACCGGAGTCGGCGATCCTGTCCGCCGTCATCTTCAACGCGCTGATCATCATCGCGCTCGTGCCGCTCGCCCTGAAGGGCGTTCAGTACAAGCCGACCAGCGCCGACAAGATGCTCCGCCGCAACCTCGGGATCTACGGGCTCGGCGGTCTGATCGCGCCCTTCATCGGCATCAAGCTGATCGACCTGCTGCTCTCCCTCCTCCCCGGAATCGGGCGTTAGTCATGAACAACTCCGTTGGAAACACCGCCCGGTTGCTGGGCGCCGCACTCCGCGCCCTGCTCGTCCTGACCGTCATCACCGGCGTGCTCTACCCGCTCGCCGTGACGGGCGTCGCCCAGGGACTCTTCTCGCACCAGGCGAACGGCTCGGAGCTCAAGGACTCCACCGGCAAGGTGGTCGGCTCCTCGTTGATCGGCCAGACGTACAACCTGCCGCTGAAGAAGGGCGAGGAGACCCCCGCCCCGGACCTCAAGTGGTTCCAGCCGCGCCCGTCCAACGGTCTGGGCGCCAACTCGGTGAACACCCAGTACAAGCTGATCCTCTCCGGCGCGACCAACCGCTCCGGCGAGGACGGGGCCGAGCACGACCCGGAGACCGGCAGGGCCCACTGCCCGGCCGAGCCCGAAGAGGGCACCCTCTGCGCCCAGGTCCTCGCCGCCAAGGCGGCCGTCGTCAAGGACAACTCCGTTCCCGGCTACACGGTCAAGGACGTACCGGCCGACGCCGTCACCTCCTCCGGCTCGGGTCTCGACCCGCACATCTCCCCGGCGTACGCGCAGCTGCAGGTGCACCGGGTCGCCGAGAAGAACGGGTTGCCGGTCGGCAAGGTCGAGCGGCTCGTCGCGGAGCACACGGAGGGCCGGACCCTGGGGTTCATGGGGGAGCCGCGGGTGAATGTGCTCGAACTCAACGTGGCGCTGCGCGAGTTGACGCGGTAGACGGCAGCGGAAGGGGCGGGGTGCTCGCGCGCACCCCGCCCCCTCCGCCGTGTTCAGGCGGTGGTCCGGCCTTTGCTCCGCCGCGGCGCCCGGTCCTCCACCTCATCACCGGCCCGACCGCGAACAGCACCGTCGACGCGTGCGTCCCGAACGGCACCTTCTTGAAGGTCACATCGGGGTTCGTCCGCGACCACGTGCGATGCAGTCGTACGACGTCCTCGTACGGGATCAGTTCATCGGCCGTGCCCTGGAACAGCATCACGGGGTGATCCGGCACCGCACGGCCCAGATCGGACGCGGTCAGCTTGGCGTGCCAGTCGGCGCGCTCGAAGAGCCGGCCGCCCGGCGCGGCCTTCGGGTCGACCAGCGTGTGCATCCGCCGCCCCTTCATCGCGGCGAGGATGTCGCCGGAGCAGCTGGTGCGGGCCAGGTCGGCCAGACGACGGCCCTCCTTGGTGAGGCTGCGCTCCAGGCCGAGACCGGGATACGCGGCGTCGTGCCCGACCGCGGCCATCATCGCGAAGCCCGCGCCGCCCTTGCCGTCGTTGAACGCGAAGGCGTTCTCCAGATCGGCCGGCACCCCGCCGGCCGCCGTGCCGCGGACCTTCAGTTCGGGCGCGTAGGTGTGGTGCAGCTCGGCGGCCCAGGCGGCGGCGTGCCCGCCCTGGGAGTAGCCGACGATGCCCACGTCGGAGCGCTCGGTCAGGCCCGACTTCCTTGCCTGGGGCAGCCGTTGGGCCGCCCGTACCGCATCGAGCACGGACTGGCCCGCGGACCGTCCGACGAGATAGGTGTGGTCGCCCTTCGTCCCCAGACCCTCGTAATCCGTCATCACGAAGCCCCAGCCGCGCCGCAGCCCGCGGTCGAAGAGCAGCGATACGGCCGACAGGCGCCCCTTCGACGAGGCGCACTTGTCCGCGAGGCCCACCGTGCCCGGTGCGAAGACCACGAGCGGGCGGGGACCCTTGCGGCCGTCCTTGGGGACGATCACCGCCCCGGACACCACGTTCGCCTTGCCGGTGGCGCCGGTCGAGCGGTAGGTGATCCGCCAGCCGTCGGTCTTCTGCGTCAGCAGGCCGGGCAGCAGCCCGAACCCCGCGGGTTCGGCGCTCACCACATCCCCCGCCCGCGCCGGCCGCTCCCGCCGCTCCTCGGCGCGGGCGCCCGCGGGGCCGAGCGCCCCGAACGCCAGCACGGCGACAAGACCCAGCACGCCGTACGTCCGACCTGGACGTCTGCGCATCGTGAACCGCATTCCACACTCCTGACCTGGCCGTCGAGTAGATCTCCGACGGCGCTCATCCTGGCGGTGCGAGTGCGGCAAAACTGCCCATAGGGCGCGTGTCGTAGGGAACCGTTGCGAAGCGCTCCCTGAAGAACCTTTCAGGTCGTTTCAGCTTCTCTTCAGCCTCGTCCAGGCACCTTTGGGTCATCGCAACGCACGACAGGCAGCACCGCCCCTCAGCCACGGAGGATCCGAGCTCATGAAGCGCAGCAACATCGTCATCGCAGGCGTCGCCGTCGCCACCCTGGTCGCGGGCGGCAGCGCCTACGCCTTCGCCACGGGTACGGAAGCGAGCACCGGCGGCGCCTCCTCGTCCTCGGCCGCTTCCTCCGACGGGAACGACAGCCGCGACGACGACCGCCGCGGCTCCGGGACGTCGACCGTTTCGAAGGGCTCCGACTCCTCGGACTCCTCGGCATCCGAGGCCTCCCGCCTGACCGCTGCCCAGGCGATCGACGCGGCCCTGAAGGCCCAGCCGGGTACGGCGGTCTCCGCGGACCTCGAGGACGACGACGACCGTGACTGGCAGGTCGACATCCTCGGCTCGGGCTCCACCTGGTACGAGGTCAAGGTCGACGCGAAGACCGGCAAGATCCTCGGCAAGGAGACGGAGCGCGACGATGACGACGCCGCCGACGCCCGCGAGGCCCGCGCGGCCCTGAAGGGCTCCACGGTCTCCGCCAAGCAGGCCGCGGAGATCGCCTCCGCGAAGGGCTTCGTCACCTCGGTCGACCTGGACGGCGACGATGACGACGACCGCGGCGCCCGCACCTGGGACGTGGAGACCACGGACGCCAAGGGCAAGGAGCGGGACTGGAACGTGGACACGAAGTCCTCCCGTATCACCGAGGACCGTGACGACCGTGACGACCGGGATGACGCCGATGACCGCGCGGACGACCGTGACGACCGCAACGACGCGGATGACCGCAACGACACGGATGACCGCGACGACGCCGATGACCGCGACGGCCAGGACGGCTGACGCTCCTGAGTCGGGCCGTGACGCCTGACGACTGACAACCGGGCGGAGGCCGGGAGGCCGCCGTCCGCACCGCGCCGGGCTCCTCGGGAGCTCGGCGCTGCCGTGTCCGTCCATCCGGCCTCGGAGGCGGACTCCGGCTTCACCGTGGGTGAGGTGATCGCCGTCAGCGGGGGAGCCACCGACACCTGGTGATCACTTGGCGGTCCCGCCGGGCTTCCTCCGTATGGGCTGCCTCCGGCCCTCTTGGCCGGACTCCCCCTGGCCTCCTTCGCCGAGGACCTCCCGAGCCCACGCCACCCGCCGCGTCCCTGCCGGATAGGGCAGCGCCCCGGCCAGCGATGCGCCCCGGGCCAACTCGTCGGCACCGTACTGGTCCTGGTTCCGGTCCTGGTCCGGTTCGGTGGCGCCGTTGCGGTCCCGGTCCTGTCCCGGTGCGTCGGTACGCGCCCCCGCGCCCTCCCGCGCCAGCAGCGTGAGAGACGCACCCAGTGCGATGCGTGCCTCCACCTCGGCCAGTTTCTCCCCGGTGCGTTCGGCCCGGGACACCTCGGCGCGCGCGAGACGTCGCGCCGACTCGGGCCGGCCCACGAGGAGTTCGGCCCATGCCGTCGATACGGGGGCGTCGGCCGTGTGTCCGTCCAGGGCGCTCAGGGCGTCGGCGGGGCGGTGGGTGCGCAGGGCGAGTTCGGCGCGTGCCGTGCGCACTTCGTGTTCGGCCTGCCGGTCGCCGAGCGTGGTGGCCACGGCAGCGGCGCGGTCCAGGAGGGCGGCCGCCCGTGCCGGCGCGGCCAGGCGCACGTGTACCACGGCCAGCGTCACGTGGGGGGAGGGGAGGGCGCCCGCGTCGTAGGCCTCCGCACCGGCCACCGCCTGTTCGGCCAGGACGCGGGCCGGTTCCGGTTCTTCGAGGAGCAGGTGCAGCTCCGCGAGGTTCGCCTGCTCGAAGGCGGCCGCGGTCGGATCACCGGAACGCTCGGCGAGACCGAGCGCGCGGGTGCCGGTCTCGACCGCCTCCTGAAGGCGGCCGGCCCGCCGCGCGTTCTCGCGCAGGGTGGAGAGCACGGAGCCGAGCAGCGTCGGATCTCCGTACGCCTCGGCCGGGGCGAGCGCTTGGTCGCCGGCCTCGCGCGCTTCGTCGAACCGGCCGTTGAGTCCCAGGTTGACGGCCTGCATGGCGTACGCCCGGGCGGCCAGGCCCTGACCCGGCGCACCCGGCACCTTGCGTGCGGCCGCGAGCGCCTGCCGGGCCGCCTCGGCGCCGTCCGTATAGCGGCCCTGGACGCAGCGGATCACGGACAGGGCGAGGAAATGGCACGCGGCCGGTTCCGCCGCGGTGTCCGCGGTCACGGGGTGGTCGCGCAGCAGCCGTCGGCCGACGGCGCTGGCGCTCGACTTGCCGGAGCCGGAGCCGGAGCCGGAGCCGGAGCCGGAGCCGGAGCCGGTGCCGGTGCCGGATTCCGTGCCCGAGCTGGATGCCGTGCCCGAGCCCATGCCCGAGCTGGATGCCGCGCCCGTGCCCATGCCCGAGCCGGGTCCCGCGCCCGAGTCCGTGCCGGGCCCCGATCCCGTGCCGGACCCGGATCCCGCCATCGTGCCCGAGTCGGTGCCCGAGCCGGTTTCCGCGCCCGAGTCTGTGCCCGTGCCGGGTCCCGTGCCCGAGTCCGTGCCGGGCCCCACTACCGTGCCCGTGCCGGGCCCCGATCCTGTGCCGGCCCCGGATCCCGCCACCGTGCCCGAGTCTGTGCCCGCCCCGGGCCCCGCCACCGCGCCCGAGTCAGGCCCCGATCCCATGGCCGACCCGGATCCCACCACCGCGCCCGCCCCGGACCCCGAGCTCATGCCCGCCCCGGACCCCGAGCTCATGCCCGCCCCGGACCCCGCGCTCGAGCCCGACCCCGCCCCCGTGCCGCTCGTCTTGACCAAGGTCTCGGCGAGTACCGCCGCCGCCAGCACCGCGTCGTCGTGCGCCTGACGGTGTTCGAACTCCGCGAGGGCAAGGCGCAGCGCCTCGGCCGCCTGCTCGAAGTGGCCCATTCTGCGCAGGACATGGGCGTGCGCGAGCCGGGCGCGGGCCGCGTCCACGTCGAGGCGGGCGACCAGGTCGCGGTAGTAGCGGTCGGCGGTGTCGTTGGCGTAGAGGGCGGCGGCCCGTTCGGCCGCCCGGCGCAGATAGTCGGCCGCGCGCGGGTCGTCGGCGCGGGCGAAGTGGGTGGCCAGGGTGTCCACGGCGTCGGGCCTGCGCCGCTGCACGGTCTGCGCGAACGCACCGTGCAACTGCCGTCTGCGGACCGCCGAGAGGCCCTCGTAACAGGTGAGCCGGACGAGCGGATGGCGGAAGGCGAGCCCGGGCTCCTGCCGTCCCGAGACCACCACGGGCCGCTCCTCGATCAGCGCGGCACCGATGGCCCGCTCGAGCGCCTCGGTCGCGGCGGCGCCCCGTACCGGCGGGTGCAGTCCGTGCTCGGCGACGTCGAGCAGTTCGGACGTGGCCGTCTCGGCGCCCGCCGCGGAGAGCGCCTCCACGATCCGCCGGGTGTCGAGGTCGAGCCGCGCGAGCCGCTCGGCCACCAACTGCCGTACGCCTTCGGGCGCCACGCCATCCGCCGGCCCGGCCCCGATCGCCACGCCATCCGCCGGTCCGCCCCCGACCGTCACACCATCCGCCGGCCCGACCCCGATCGCCACACCATCCGCCGGTCCACCACCCGCCAGGTCAGCCCTCACCGGCCCGCCACCCGCCGGCCCGCCACCCCCCTGGCCGGCCCGGGTCGCCACGCCCTCCACCGCGCCGGCCCCCACCGCCGCGCCAGACACCGCACCACCCAGCACCGCACCACCCAGCACCGCACCACCCAGCACCGCACCACCCAGCACCGCACCATCCAGCACCGCACCGGCCCCCACCGGCCCCCGCGCCAACTCCAGCGCGAACAGCGGATTCCCGAGCGACAGCTCCCACACCCGCTGCAACCGCCCGGGGTCCGCGCCACCCGCACCCTCCCCACCCGCACCCTCCCCACCCGCGAAACGCGCCACCGCATCGCGCGCCACCGCGAGACAGGCGTCCCGGCCGAGACGGTGTACGGGCTCGACGCCGGCCAGCCGCTGGCGCACCAGGGCCGCCAGGTCCGCGCGGCGCGGATCGCTCTCCGGCAGCTCCTCCTCGCGATACGTGACGAGGAACCGCGCCCCGGGATCGCCGCCACCGCTGCGCCGCGCCAGATGGCTGAGCAGCTGGTACGAGCCGGTGTCGGCGGCGTGCAGATCATCGAGTACGAGCACCACCGGCTGCTGGGCGGCCAGTTCACCGAGCAGCCCGGCCGTCGCTCGGAACAGCCGGTCGCGCTCCTCCTCGGGGCTGCGCTCGCCGACCGCAGGCACCTGCCCCAACGACGGCAAAAACGCCGCGAGTTCGGGGTACTCCGCGCCGACTCGCGCCCGCTCGGCCACGCTTCGCTCGGCCAGCCACCCGTCGAGCGCCTCCGCGAACACCCCGTACGGCGTGTGCCCCTCCGCGTCGTGCCCGGCACCCCACAGCACCACGGTGCCCGCAGCGACCGCCCGGCGGGCCGCCTCGCCCGCGAGCCGGGTCTTGCCGACGCCCGCCTCGCCCGTGAGCAGCCGCACCGGCGGCCCTTCGTCGGCGAGCAGCCGGCTCAGCTCTTCGCCGCGGCCGTGCAGCGGTGTCGTACGGATACCCCGCAGCGGGGCCGGCAGCGTGGGCCGGATCGCGGGCGAAAGCGCGGGCGGCGACGCGAGCGCCGCACGGTGCAGCCGCTCCGTCTCAGGACCGGGGCGCACCCCCAGCTCCGTGTCCAGCGCCTCGCGGCACATGTGGTACTGGTGCACGGCCCGGCGGCGCAGACCCTGACGTACGTACGCGTCGATGAGCACCCGGTGGGCCAGCTCCTCGGCCGGGCTGGTGGCGAGCACCTGCTCGGCCGCGCCGATCGCCTCGGCCGGGGAGCCCTGCGCCATGTGCGCCGCGGCGAGCGCGAGCAGCACCTCCTCGCGCAGGGCGGCCAGCTGGTCACGGCGGGCGCGGGCCCAGTTCGCGTAGCGGTCCTCGGGGAGCAGTTCGCCGGTGAACTCCTCGAGGACCGCGCCGAGTTCGCCGATCCGCCCGGAGCCGAGCGCGGAACGCGCCGCGTGCTCGATCCGGTCGGCGTCGATCTGCACGGTGGCCGGGTCGAGCTGCAGGAAGACGCCGTCGGAGATCAGATACGAGGAGGCCGCGCGCGGGGCGAGTTCCGGTTCGAGCGCGTGCCGCGCGGCGTGCAGCGCGACCCGGAGGCTGCCGGTCGCGGACTGCTGGTCGGCCTCGGGCCAGCACAGCGCCATCGCCTGCTCGCGGTGCAGGCGGTGTCCGGGTGTGACGGCGAGCAGTTTGACCAGGGCCTGGGCGCTGGGCCGCGGCCACCGTTCGGGAGCGGCCGGACCTTCTTCGCGTATGGCGCGAAAGCCACCCATGAGGTGCAGAAGCAGCACAGGAGCGGTGTCGCTGCTGCCCGTTGTCTGCCGTGCGTCCATGAGGGCGCCAGGTTAACCGAGCGTGCCGAGGACCCCCTGGGGCGAGCCCAGGGGGTCCTGTCAGGCAGAGATCACGACAGCGTGTACGTCGTCATCTGGTGGATGCCGTTGTTCGGGGAGAGCACCCCGCCGCCGAGCAGCGCGGCCGCGCGGTTGACCCCGAAGTGGTCGAAGTTGAGCGAGACCACGTCGTCGACACCGTTGCCGTCGAGATCGGCGGCGAGATACGCGCGCGAACCCATGAGGGTGACGCCACCGCGGCTCGACTGGAAGGAGTCGCCGCTGTTCAGCTGCGACGGGTCGTACGCGGCCAAGCCGGCCTCGGTGCCGCCGAGCACGATCCTGCGGCCGCCGGGCCCGTCGGCGAAGTCGGCCGTGCGCAGGCTGGCGATCACGGAGCTGCGGGTGTTGTTGCCGCCGGCGCCGTAACCGCGGAACGTGCCGAAGCTGAGCGCGTACAGCGGTTCCTGTGCGGCCTCGCTCGCGTCGTCGATGAAGAAGTTGCCGTGCGACCACGGGCTGCCGGTGGCGTCCTGGTGCAGCAGCTCACCGGTGCGGCCGTCGCGGATCTCGACGATGACCTTCGGGGACGCGGTGCTCAGGTCACCGGCGACGGTCGGGTCGGCCAGCACGATCCAGGTGTGCACGACGGCATGCCCGTCCGCGTACGGGATCTTCGGCGAGGCGAAGACCCCGTGGTCGAGGACCGCACCGTGCAGCTTGCCGTCCGCGGCCCGGGCCGGCGCCTTGGGTTCGGCGTTCCACACCACCTTGCCGGTCGCGCCGTCCAGGGCCGCGCCGCCCACGACTGCGTCGCCCGCGAAGAGCGCGTTCTCGGTCGAGTACTGCGTGTGCACCCGGCCTTCGGAGACCACCGTGTCGGAGAAGACCACGTCGGTACGGTCGGTCGGCGCGGAGTACGTCCACAGGACCGCACCACTGCCGTCGTGGACCCGCAGCGCGTCGGTCGGGACGAGGATCTCGTCCTTGCCGTCGCCGTTCACGTCGTCCACGGTCACCGAACGGACGTACTCGCCCGCGCCGTCGATCGTGGTCCGCACCTTGCCGGTGGCGCCGTCGAGTACAACGGTCGCGGTGTCCGCGGCGACGACGACCTCGGGCTCTCCGTCTCCGTCGACATCACCGGTCGCGATGTTCCGTACGGTGCCCGGCACCTGGGCCTTCCACAGCTGCTTCGGCTCGCCCTTGACCAGCGAGGGACCGGACCAGGCCCACACGCCGTTCGACGAGCCGCCCGCGACGACGTCCTGCTTCTTGTCGCCGTCCAGGTCGGCGGCCTGCGCGTAGTTCAAGTCACCTTGCAGCGCGGTGAGTTGTTTCACCTTGCCGCTGCCGACCTTGTACGTACGAATGTTCTGCGACGGGTCGATGTCCCGCACGAAGGTGTCACCGCCCGCGCGGAACACCTCGTGGTGCAGCGGCGAGGCGGCCAGACCCTGCTGACGCCAGGCCACTTTGCCGTTGCCGGTGAACACGGTGAGCGCGCCGTAGAGCTGGCCGCTCGGATTCTCGGCGCGTGCGCTGTCGCGATCGTCCTGTGCGGTGGCCACCAGCCGGCCGTCCACGGCGTGCAGATCCCAGAAGCTGGGCCCGTTCCCGTGGTTCTCCGCGTCCCGCTTGACCGTGTGCGTCCACTCGACGGTCGAACCGTCCTTGCCCCGCAGGACACGGATCGTGGCGGCGTTCACGTTGTACGAGGGGCTGAGCGCGGACTCGGCGACCGCGTACTCCGTGCCCGCACCGTCGCTCACGTCGCCGACCGTCATGGCGGTGGCCAGCGCGTTGACCCTGGTGTCCAGGGTGGTGCGCGCGCCGCCCGTCAGGTCGTAGGCGACGATCTCGTACGTAATGGCGTCCATGGTGTCGGCCTGCTCCAGGGCGACCACGCGGTCCCGGGCGGCGTCCAGGTGGAGTTGGCGGCCGTACAGGTCGCTGCCCGTGGACCACCGCACCGAACCGTCGGCGGTGTCGAGCACCAGCGTGGTGCCGTGCGCGGCGACGCCCTCGGTCTTGCGCAGGTTCCAGGAGACGGCGGCCTTTCCGCCGCCCAGGTCCGCCAGCGCGCCCCAGGTGGCGGGCCCCGCCACCCCGGTGTCGTGCGTCCAGGTCTTCGACGGGGTCAACTTGCCGTCCGTGTAACCGAATCGGATGCCGCGCAGCTTGGCGGTCTCGGTGGCCGGCGCGCCGCCGTTGTTCAGGCGCGGCGAGTCGGCGACGAGCAGGGTCCCGTCGACGATCTTCACCATCGAGGCGTACGCGTAGAGCTTCGACCACAGCGTCTTGCCGGTCCGGCCGTCGAGCACCGTCACGAACGTGCCGCTGGAGAGCGAGGAGCCAGGCGAGCTGAACGGCCGGTAGGGCGAGTCGCCGACAGCCGCCGAGAAGACGAGGTCCGGCGTGCCGTCGCCGGTCAGGTCCCCGGTGTCGTAACCCTGGTCGGAGTAGGGCGCGAACGGGCTGACGGCGTTGTAGCCCATCATGATCCGCGCCGGATACGGCTCCTGCTGCCAGGGCCGCAGCGGCTTGACCTGCCAGTCCGCATACAGCGAGGTGTTGGTGCGGGCCCAGGCGGTGGAGCCGTCGGCCCGGTGCAGCTGGACGTTCCCCAGGCTGTGGACGGTGAAGTACTGGCCGCCGGCGGCCGGCACGGTGGCGCCGATGCCGCGTACGCCTTCAAGAGCGGACTTGGCGCTGAAGGTGACGGGGCCGTCGGCCGCGGCTTCGGCGGCCGTCCCCGCCTCAGGGATGGTGGAGTCGGCGGCCGCTTCCTCAGGGGTGGTGGAGTCGGCGGCCGCGTCTTCCGGGGTGGTGGAGTCGGCGGCCGCCGACGCGTCGCCGTACACATCGACACCGATGCGGTCGGCGAGCTTCTCTGCCTCGGCGCTCGTCAGCTTCATCACCGAGGTGTCGTCGGCCTCGGCGGCCAGGGCGTACGGCGCGGCGGTGAGGGTGAGGCCCGCCGCTATGAGCCCGGAGGCCAGGCGCAAACCGCGCCGTGAGGTGGGTGTTCCGGTCATCACTTGGCTCCCTGCGCGATACGGATCGCCGAACCGTTGCCGAGTACGGCCTCGTCGAACGAGTACTGGAGGGCGTCGGAACCGCTCTGGTCCTCGATGCCGACGGTGGCCGAGGCACCGTTGCCCGGCACGGACTGGTACTGGAAGGTCATGTCACCGGTGGCCTCGTCGAAGACGGCCTCGAAGGTGACGCGGCTGTTGTCGGACACGAGCACGGCCTGGTTCCAGACGATCGCGAACTTGCGGCCGCCGGCCTTCCCGGTCGTGGCCGTCTGCACGCTCGACCTGCGGTCCAGGGTCAGGTCGTCCCAGAACGGGGCGACGATGCCGTTGGGCTGCCCGGCCGCCGGCAGCGCGGTGTTGGTGTAGTCGCCGAGGCGCGGTTGGAGGAAGTTGACCAGGCCGTTGGTGGTGACGGACGCGCCGGAGTACGCGACGCCGTACAGGCGTACGGGGAAGGGCAGTTGGACCGTCTTCGCGTCCTCGTCCCCGCTCAGCGGGACGGAGTTGGCGCCCTTGATCCAGGAGTACGTGGCCGGGGTGCAGCTGTTGCCGTACCGGTCGGTGCGCGCGGGCAGCCGGACCGTACGGGTCTCGGTGCCGTCGACCGTCAGGGACGTGCGCGAGATGCCGTTGCAGAGCACCGGCTCGGTGGGCGTCACGGTCAGCGTGTAGCCGCCCTCGGCGACCTTCGGCAGCGTGAACGTGCCGCCCGTGCCCGTGCGGACCGCGTCCACGGGGACCCCGGTGACCTCGACGGTCGCCTTCGCGAGGGGCTTGCCGGTCACGTCGAGCACGGTGCCGGTGACGGGGTGGCTCGCCACGGCGTCCAGGGCGATGTCCTGCACCAGCGGCTGCCCGGCGGCCAGTTCGACCCCGGTGAGCTGCTCGGGCGCGTAGCCGTAACCGCTGAGCGCGAAGTCGTACGTGCCCGGGTCCATCGGCACCCGGTACGAGCCGTCGGAGCCGGTGCTGACGATACGGGTGCCGGTCGTGGCGCCGGTGACCTTGATGCTGATGCCGGGCAGCGCGGCGCCGGTCGCCTTGTCGGTGACCTTGCCGGACACGGTGACGGCGGTGTGCGGGGCCTTGTCGACGGAGGCGAGGATGTCGAGCTTGCCCTCGCCCCAGATGTTGTTGGCCTCGGCGGTGCCGCCGCAGCGGGTGTCCTCGACGTTGCGGGCGCCCTGGTTCAGGAACGCGCGGGTGGCATCGATGTCACCGATCAGCGACGGGGCCGCCGACCACAGCAGGGCGGTGGCGCCGGCGACGTGCGGGGTGGCCATCGACGTACCGTTGATGGTGTTGTACGCCGAACCGGGCCAGGTGGAACGGATGCTGACACCGGGCGCGGCGATGTTCGGCTTCATCGAGCCGTCGACCCGGGACGGGCCGAACCCGGAGAAGTTCGCGATCTTCCCGTTGCTGTCGTAGGCACCCACTCCGTAGGAGGGCGCCTGTGAGCCAGGGGCCTCACTGGTGGAGCAGGCCGTGCCGTTGCCCTTGTTGCCCGCGGCGAACGCCTCGAAGATCCCGGCGGCGTTCCAGGCCTCGACGATGTCCTGGTAGAAGGTCGTGTGGCCGCCGCCCCAGGAGTTGTTGACGATGTTCGGCGCCAGCTCGGGCTTCGGGTTCAGCCCGTCGCCGTCGGTCGGCGCGAGGATCCACTGTCCGGCCGCGAGCAGGAAGCTGTCGGTGCACTGGTCCGTCTCGCACCCCTTGGCGGCGATCCACTTCGCCTTCGGCGCGACACCGATCCCGTTCGCGCCGGCCATGGTGCCCATGGTGTGCGTGCCGTGCCCGTTGTTGTCACAGGGGACACCGCTCGTGGGGCACTCGCCGGTCGCGTCGAACCAGTTGTAGTCGTGGCTGAAGGTCCCGTCACCCTTGTTGCCGCGGTAGTTGGAGACCAGATCCGGGTGGTCGAACTGCACACCGGAGTCGACGTTCGCGATGACGATGCCCTCGCCGCGGTTGTCGTACTGCTCCCAGACCTGGTCCGCCTTGACGTCCGCGATGCCCCACTCGGGAGCGGTGTCCTCGGCCGTCGCGACGGTGCCGGCGGGTCCCGCCTGCTCGATCTCGTCGAGCTCGTACTGCCGCTCCTTGACGAGCTCGGCGACATCGGATCGCGCGGCGAGCTTCGCCACGAGCTCCGCGTCGCCCTCGACCCGTACGACATCGGCGATCCAGAAGTCCTGGTGCCCCACCTTCTC
Source organism: Streptomyces sp. N35 (assembly GCF_016464295.1). Taxonomy (NCBI): domain Bacteria; kingdom Bacillati; phylum Actinomycetota; class Actinomycetes; order Kitasatosporales; family Streptomycetaceae; genus Streptomyces; species Streptomyces sp. N35. The sequence goes on from NZ_JAEIMH010000061.1 coordinate 47,294, forward strand.
GTCGTCGAGGAAGGCGGTCAGGGACCGCTGGTTGACCCGTGCGTGCTCGCGCAGCGCGCCGTACGCGGCCTTCGCCCGCGCACCGTGCGCCTTCTTGCCGCGCGCGGCGGACAGATCGGCCCGATCCTCGAGTACGACGAAGAAGGCGGCCTCACCGCCCTCCCGCACGGCGCTCGCCAGCGCGGCGTCGACCTTGGCGCTGTCCACGGACCTCGCGTCGTCGGCCAGGGCGGGCAGGGGGCTGAACAACAGGGCGGCCGCCGACGACAGCGAGACCGCCGTCCATGTGGCACGACTGCGCCAGGACGGTCTTGGCAGGTGCATTTGAGGCGCTCCTCCAGGGACGGTACGGGGGAGCCCGGACGCTAAGGAGCGCCTGTTACTCGGGCATTACCGGACCTGGGGGAGGAACCTGAGAGGGCTGAGGGCCCGCGGCCGTACGCCTCGTGAACGCCCGCAAAACCGCCTGAACGCCTACAGATCCAGCGCGAGACGGGGCGTCACCGAGCGCCCCACGCAGATCATCATCGTGCTGCCCGCCGCACGCTCGGCGTCGCTCAGGAGCATGTCCCGGTGGTCAGGCGTTCCGTCGAGCACCTTGGTCTCGCAGGTGCCGCACATGCCCTCCTCGCAGGAGAACGGCACACCCGGCACCGCCTCGCGCACCACGTCGAGCAGGGTGCGGTCGGCGGGAACGCGCAGGCTGACGCCGGTGCGCCGGAGCTCCACCTCGAACGCGCCGCCGGTCACCGGGGCTTCCTCGACGACGGCTGCCCTGAACCGCTCCGTATGCAGCGCCCCCGCCGGCAGCCGGCCCTCGGCGGAGGTCTGCACCGCCTGCAGCAGCCCTTCGGGACCACAGCAGTAGACGGCGGCCGACGCGGGCAGCTCGGCCAGCAGCCGGTCCGGATCGGGCAGCCCGTGGGTGTCCTGCGGCCACAGGGTCACCTCGCCCCCGGGCAGGGCGGTGAGTTCGTCACGGAACGCCATGCTCTCCAGCGTCCTGCCCCCGTACAGGAGCGACCAGCGGGGCGCGGCGGGATCGGCGGCGAGCTGCCGCAGCATGGGGAGCAGCGGGGTGATGCCGATACCGCCCGCGAGGAACAGGTACGCGGGGGCCGGCACCAGCGGGAAGTGGTTGCGCGGTGCGCGCACGCTCAAGTCCTGGCCCACGACGCCCACTTGGTGCACCTCGGCCGAACCGCCCCGGCTGTCCGAGGTCAGCAGGACCGCGATGCGGTACGTGCTGCGGTCCTGCGGGCTGCCGCACAGCGAGTACGAGCGGACCAGGCCCGACGGCAGGACGACATCGACATGCGCACCCGGCTCCCACGCGGGCAGCGGTGCGCCGGCCGGGTCCGCCAGCGTGAGCGCCAGGACCCCCTCGGCCTCCCTGCGGGCGTCGACCACCACCAACTGCCGTATCGGAGCCTGATCGTTCAGCGGTACGGGGTTGTTCATCGGCCTGCGGCCCTCCTCGGCATACGGATGCGACGGGCGGCCATCCTGCACCGCGCGACTGAGGGCTGTCCCGCGTGGCGGGCGGCATGGATGTGCACCGGCACACAGGTGCCAAGAACCCCAGGTGACCTGGCGTTTCTTTGAATCCGGCACCCCGCGCTGGCACACCCGTGCCGGGCCGTTTCATGGCACCCGTTTACCGGTGACAAGCCGCTGACGGCAGGTGAGTCTGGATCACGTCGCCACCCACCACACCGCCCCCGACACCTGGTCCGGGGCCGGATCCGCGAGAGGAATGACGTGCCGAACCAGCTGCACCCGGAGACCCGGGCGATCCACGTAGGGGTCCCGGATCTCGGCGGAGCGCGCCCGTTGAACACGCCGCTCTACCAGACCGCCAACTTCGGCTACGACAACCCGGAGGAACTGGCCGAGGCCATCAACCGCCCCGAGTCGTTCGCCTACCTCCGCAACTCCAACCCCACGGTGCGGACCCTGGAGGACGCGCTCTCCGCCCTGGAGGGCGCGGCGGCCAGCCTCGCCACCTCCAGCGGCATGGGCGCCATCCACACCGTGCTGCACACGCTGCTCGGCAGCGGCGACCACATCATCGTCCAGAAGCACCTCTACGGAGGCACGTTCGCCCTCCTGAAGGATCTCGCCGCCCGCTACGGCGTCGAGGTCACCTACATCGAGGGCCGGGACGCGGCCGAGGTCACCGAGGCCCTGCGCCCGACGACCAAGGTGCTCTATCTGGAGACGCTCTCGAACCCGACCGCGCAGGTCACCGATCTGCCGGCGTTCTTCGCCGCGGGCCGGGCCGCCGGTCTCGTCGGCATCGTGGACAACACCTTCGCCTCGCCGCTCGGTTGCCGCCCGCTGTCGATGGGCGCGGACGTGGTCGTCCACTCCTCCACCAAGTTCCTGTCCGGGCACTGCGACGTACTCGGCGGCATCGCGTCCTTCGCCGACGCCGATCTCCACCGCAAGGTCTGGTCGCGCTCCCTGGAGACCGGCACGATCGCCGACCCGTTCGCCGCCTGGCTGACCCTGCGCGGTCTGGCCACGTTGGGGCTGCGGATGCAGCGCCACCACGAGAACGCCGACGGTCTCGCGCACTTCCTGTCCCAGCACCCCGGCATCGAGAAGGTGCACTGGCCGGGACTGCCCGACCACCCCGCGTACGAGCTGGCCAAACGGCTGCTGCCGAACGGCTACGGCGGCGTCCTCGCCATCGACGTGGCCGGGGGCCGCAAGGAGACCCTCGAATTCACCCGGCGCCTTCAGCTCGTCGACCGCGCCGTCTCCCTCGGCGGTTTCAAGACGCTCGTCCAGCAGCCGTCCGCCACTTCGCACCGCTCCATGGACGCCGCAGGGCTCAGGGCCATCGGCATCACCGAGGGCACGGTCCGTATCGCCGTCGGCCTCGAGCACCTCGACGACCTGAAGGCGGACTTCGCCCAGGCACTCGGCAGCTGATCAGCATCCTCCCTCTCTCCCAACTCACCTTTCCTCAGCAGGAGTTACCCACCCATGTCCCACCGCGCCACGCTCACCCCGCAGATGCTGCAGTACGCCGAGAAGTTCGACGACCGCGGTGACATCCGCTGGATGCCGTATCTGATGTACTTCCACGCCGCGGGCCACACCTCCGACGTGGTCAACACCGACCGGCTCGGCTTCCGCGTCTCCGAGGGTCCGGACGGCCAGAAGGCCGCGGTCGGCGGCCCGCTCCCCGACGGCCCGGTGCGGCTGCTCGCGGGCAGCTCCACGGCCTTCGGCATCGGCGCGAGCACCGACGGCGACACGCTGTCCTCGTACCTGTGGAAGAAGCACGCACCGTCGCTGCCCTGGCTGAACTTCGGCGGCCGCAGCCACAACTCCACCCAGGAACTGCTGCTCTTCACCCTCTACCGCCACCTGCTGCCCCAGGTCGACGAGATCGTGCTCTTCTCCGGCTTCAACAACCTGGGCCTGAGCCGGCTGCCGTCCTCCGTGCGCGGCGACAGCGGCGCCTTCTTCAACTGCAATGACTTCTCCGGGCAGATGGAGGAGCTGCGCGCCCGCAACCGCAAGGCGTCGGCGGGCCGCGGCCTGTTCGGCGGCCGCAAGAAGGAAGCCGCCGCCGAGCCCGTGGATCTGCGGGTGCCCGAGCTCGCCGAGCAGATCGACCTGGCCTCCGAGCTGACCCTGCGCCACCTCGACTCCTGGAAGCTGCTCGCCGAGGGCATGGGCGCGAAGCTGACCTTCGTCCTGCAGCCCCTTGCCACCTGGGTCCGTGAGACGCCGGCCCCCCAGGAGAAGCTGATCTTCGACGAGCTCGACGAGATCTCCAACTTCGGCGAGGTCTACGGCGACATCTCGTCCATGTCGGCCCGCGAGACCTACTCCAAGGAACTCCAGGCGGGCTGCGAGCGCATGGGCGTGCGCTACCTCGACATCAACCCGGTCATCGCCGACGCGATCGGCAAGGACGACTGGCTGTTCGTCGACCGCATCCACTTCACCGACGAGGGCCACGACCTGGTCGCGGGACTGCTCGCCAAGGAGCTCGAGCTCTCCTGACCCGCTCAAGGCCCCCACGTATCGACGTCCTCAACTCCTCGAAAGGCACAGCCAGATGACCGTCCTGCGCAACCTGATCAACAAGCTGCTCGGCCGCAAGCCGAAGCCGAAGAACGACGCCTCCATCTACCCGATGTTCTGAGCGGACCCCGCTCCCCATCCCCCGTCTCCCCAACCCCCGTCTCCCCACCCCCATCCACCACCAGCGCCCGTCCCCCGCTGGAGAACCGGAAAGAGGCTTGAAGTGTCAGCGCCCACCGTCGCTGCAGCACCGTCCCGCGCCACCCGTACACCGTCCACCGCCGCCGAAGCGGCGCGCACCGTCTACGGAAGGGTGGTCGACCCCGAAGCGGCTCTGCCGTCGGGCCGGCTCCTGACCGAGATACGCACCGAGCTCGAAGGCTCCCTGGACCCCGAAGCGGGCCTCGACGAGCTGCGGCGGCGGGCGGCCGACTGGTCGGCGGCGGAGAGGCTGCAGTACCAGGAGCTGCGCGAAGGGCTCCCGCAGGAGACCCGGGACGTACTCGTCCGGCGCACCGCGCTGGCCTGCGCGCCGCTGTCCCTGATGTCCGGGGCCTGGCTGCAGTGGCTGAGCTCGCCCGGCAACGGGGACGACCCGGCGGTCCTCGCCGTCCTCGCCCTGTACGCCTCCGACCTGGGCGTCGGCGCCCCGCGCGCCTCGCGCGGCGACGCCTATCTGCCGGTCCTGCGGCAGCTGGACATCTCCGAGAACGCGGTGCCCGCCCGCCGGCTGACCGCGGACCAGCGCATCGACGACGGCCACTTCCGCCTGCCGGCCCTGCTGCTCGCGATGAGCCGCCGCCCCGACGACTTCCTGCCGGAGATCCTGGGCGCCGACCTGTGTCTGCGGTCCGTCGGTCTGCTGCCCGCACTCACTCTCGTACGGGCTCAGAAGCCGACCGCCACCCGCTGGGACGTGGTCGACCCCGCGACGGCCCGGGGCGAGGGCCGCACCGGCACCGACCTCGCGGGGAGCGCCGTTGAGGCCGTCATCGCCCGCGACGGCGAGGAAGCCCGGACCCGGATCACCACCGGCTTCCGCTGGGCGCTCGCCACCCTGCGGGAGTGGAGCGCCCGGCTGCACACCGAGCTCACCGAGGCCTGCGACCCGGTCTTCGAGATGGCCGAGCTGATGCGCCTGCGGGCCCGCGAGGGCTCGGTCTACCACCACGACTACGCCCTGGAGGGGCGGCAGTTGTCGGACTGGCTCAAGGAGTGCCAGACCGATCCCCGGCCCATGCTCGCGGCCCTGTCCCGCAGCCGCCTGGTCCGCCCGGGCGCTCCCGAGCAGAGCATGCTGGTGACCGGACTCGTAGGCGAGAAGGGCCGGATGTTCCGGGTGTTCTCGCCCGAGGACCTCGGCGTCGTACGCCGCTGGATCGGCTCCCTGTCAGGACCGGCCGAAGGCACCCCCGAGGCCGGCGCCCCGCTCGCCCCCGCCCGTCCGCTCGCCCTGAGCGCCTGGCGTCCCGAAGACGGCGGCAAGCCGCCCGCCGATGTGCGCGAGGCCTACCACCTGCTCCTCAACCGCACGGACACCCCGGCGGTGCGCGCGTACGCACGGGAGTATGTGCACAGCTGGCTCGGCCGCTCGCGCCACGGCATCGACGACTCCTCCATGGCCCTGCCCGAGCAATGGACCCCGCGGGGGCTGCGCCCCTGGCTCGTGGACATGCACGACCAGCACAGCGAGGCCTTCGAGCAGGGCGCCGAGCAGGAGCTGCCCAGCCGCGACGAGCTCATCGACTCCACCGTCCAGCTCGCCCCGCTGACCCTGATCGACGGAGCCTGGATCAAGGGCTTCACCGACTACGAGCACGCCTCGTCCGAGATCGGGCACTCGCTCTTCGACACGTACTGGGACGAGCTCGGCAACGGCCAGGCGGACCTCAACCACCCGCTCATCTACCGCGAGGTCCTCCTCGAGATGGGCTTCGACCTGCCGCCGACCGCCTCCCGCGCGTTCGCCGCGTACGACGGCTTCCGCGACGGGTCCTTCGAACTGCCGGTGTACTGGCTGAGCATCGGCCGCTTCCCGCAGACCTTCATGCCGGAGGTGCTCGGCCTGAACCTGGCGATGGAGCTGTCCGGCGTGGGCGGCACCTACCGCAGGGCGCGCCTGGCCCTGAAGAAGTACGGGTTCAGCACCCGCTTCGTCGATATCCACAACACCGTGGACAACGTCGCGACCGGCCACTCGGCCTGGGCCGCCGACGCCATCGACACGTATCTCTCCTCGATCACGGCCTCCCAGGGCGCCGGCGCACTCGACGCCGCCTGGCAGCGCGTCCGCACCGGCTACCGCTCGCTCAACCCGCCGTCGGGCTTCCGCGCCCGTCAGGCCGCCCGCCGGGCCGCGCGCAATGCGACCAAGGGCCGCTGACCCCGCCTCCTTCTCGTCCCCGCTCGTCCCCGCTCGTCCCCAAAAAGCTTGCAGAACCCTGGAGTTGACCCCCATGACCGATTACGTCCTCGGCCTGTCCGCCTACTACCACGACAGCGCGGCCGCCCTGGTGGCCGACGGCGTCCCCGTGGCCGCGGCCCAGGAGGAGCGCTTCAGCCGTATCCGGCACGACTCGGCCTTCCCGGCGCTCGCCATCAAGTACTGCCTCGAAGAAGCCGGCATCACGCTCGACGACGTCTCCGCCGTCGCGTACTACGAGGACCCGAAGCTCAAGTACGAGCGGGTCAAGACCACCTTCGCGGGTGCGGCCCCGGCCGGTTTCGCCTCCTTCCGCGACACCCTGCCCGAGTGGCTGAAGTGGAAGCGCGACACCATCGACGTGGTCCGCCGCGAGCTCGCGGACCTGGGCCTGGGCCGCGTCCCCGAGCTGCACATCCGCCGCCACCACGAGACGCACGCCGCCTCGGCCTTCTACCCGAGCCCGTACGAGTCGGCCGCCGTGCTCTGCATCGACGGCGTCGGCGAATGGGCCACCACCACGCTCTGGCACGGTCGCGGTACGCAGCTCGACGCCGTCTCCGAGATCCGCTTCCCGCACTCGCTCGGGCTGCTGTACTCGGCGTTCACGTACTTCTGCGGCTTCAAGGTGGACTCCGGCGAGTACAAGCTGATGGGCCTCGCGCCCTACGGCAAGCCGCGCTACGCCGACCTGATCCGCGAGAAGCTGATCGACGTCAAGCCCGACGGCTCCTTCCGCCTGGACATGAAGTACTTCGAGTACCTGCGCGGCCAGGTCATGACCGGGCGCGGCTTCGAGGAGCTCTTCGACGGCCCGCGCCGGCTGCCCGAAAGCCCGCTCACCAACCGGGAGTTCGACCTCGCGGCCTCCGTACAGAAGGTCACCGAGGACGTGGTGCTGCTGCTCGCCGCGCACGCCCGGAAGGTCACCGGCGAGCGCCACCTCGTGATGGCGGGCGGTGTCGCCCTCAACTGCGTCTCCAACGGCAAGGTCATCAACGCCGGCATCTTCGACGAGGTGTGGGTCCAGCCCGCGGCCGGCGACGCCGGCGGTGCGCTCGGCGCGGCGCTCGCCGTCGCCTCGGACCGCGGGGCGCAGCGCACCCACCTGGGCAACGGGACCGACGGCATGTCCGGCTCGCTGCTCGGCCCGGAGTTCAGCGACGAGGAGATCGCCGCGTACCTGGACGGCGAGAACATCCCGTACACGCGTCTGACGAAGGAGGAACTCGCCCGCGAGGTGGCCGCCGAGCTCGGTCAGGGAAAGATCGCCGGCTGGTTCCAGGGGCGTATGGAGTTCGGGCCGCGTGCGCTGGGCGCCCGCTCGATCATCGGTGACCCGCGTGACCCGGTGATGCAGTCCACGATGAACCTCAAGATCAAGTTCCGGGAGTCCTTCCGTCCGTTCGCGCCCTCGGTGCTCGCCGAGGACGCGAAGGACTACTTCGAACTCCACCAGGAGAGCCCGTACATGCTGGTGGTCACCGGTGTCGCGCCCGCCCAGCGGATCGAGCACGAGGACGGCGACGGCGGCGCGAGCGGTCTCGACCTCCTGAAGGTGCAGCGCTCCACCATCCCGGCGGTCACGCACGTCGACCACTCGGCCCGGGTGCAGACCGTCACCGCCGAGCGCAACGCCCCGTACCACCGCCTGCTCACCGAGTTCAAGGAGCAGACCGGCTGCCCGGTCCTGGTCAACACCTCCTTCAACGTCCGCGGAGAGCCGATCGTGGCCAGCCCGGCCGAGGCGTACGCGTGCTTCATGCGCACCAACATCGATCTCCTGGCCGTCGGCAACTTCCTGCTGCGCAAGGAGGACCAGCCCGAGTGGCAGGAGGAGACGGACTGGCGGGACGAGATCCCGCTCGACTGACACCGCCGCACCACGAAATCAACTCACCACCAAATCAACTCACCACCAATCGAAGGGAATTGAAAGCCATGCGCGCCGCACTCCTGGCCCTCGTCTACTACCTGGTCGTCACCCCCGTCGGCCTCCTGGCCAGGGTCACCCGTGACCCGCTGACCCGCAGTTGGGATGCCGAGGCCCCGTCTTACTGGGTGAAATCCGCGCCCCGGACCGTCTAACGCTCAACTACCGTGCCCACCCCGGCCGACCGGGACACGACCACGATCACGAGTCACGCAGGAGCCAGCATGCACACCACGCCACCCCCACAAGAACGGATGGCCGGCCGACGGAACGAGTCAGGCACGGCGGAAGCCGTCCGGCTCACCATTCCCGTGGCCATGGCCTACATCCCGCTGGGGGTGGCGTTCGGAGTCCTGCTGACCGCGAGCGGAATCTCCTGGTACTGGGCTCCGATATCCACGCTCCTGATCTATGCGGGCTCCATCGAATTCCTCGCCGTCGGATTCATGGTGGCCGGACTCCCGCTCTATCAGGTCGCGTTCACCTCGCTGATCGTGAACTTCCGCCATATCTTCTACGGGCTGTCGTTCCCGATCGACCGCCTTCGCGGCCGGGCACAGAAGACGTATGGCGTCTTCGCCCTCACCGATGAGACGTACGGCATCACTTCGGCCGGCCCCGGAATGCACCTCAACGGCCGCCAGATCACCATTCTGCAAGTGGTCAGCCACGTCTGGTGGGTCCTCGGGGCACTGCTCGGTGCGCTGATCGGCCAGGTGATCCCGGAGAGCGTCAAGGGCTTCGAGTTCGCGCTCACCACGATGTTCCTGACCCTCGCGGTCAACGCGGTCCGCACCAGCCGCAGCGCCCGCCTGGTCTTCCTCGCGCTGGGCGCCGGAGTCATCGGCTACTTCGTGGACCAGTACGTGATCGAGGAGTCCTTCCTCGTCGTGAGCCTGCTCCTCTACATGGTGGCCATCAGCTGTATGTACCAGAAGGAAAAGAACGAGAAGGGCCAGGTGAAGTCGGCATGATTTCCGACCTGCACGCATTCGCCGTCATCGCCGTCATCTCCGTGGTGACCATCGCCCTGCGCGTGGCCCCCTTCTTCGTCCTCGGAAAGCCGGACTCGGACGGCCAAGTGAACGGCTATCTCCGGTACATAGGCGAGAAGATGCCGACCGGCGTGATGGTTCTCCTGGTGGCCTACACCATCAAGGACCTGAACGTCACCGTCTATCCCTATGGCCTGCCGACACTCGTCTCCCTGGTGGTCGCGGCCGTCCTTTACTGGAAGACGGACAACTCGCTGCTTTCCATCGGCGGTGGCGTGGCCCTCTACATGACGCTCGTCAATGGGGTGGTCTGAGATGAGTGGTTCGACTGCTGTTCTCGTCCTGGAGGACGGGCGAGTTTTCCGCGGCCGTTCTTATGGCGCCGTGGGGGAGACCTTCGGCGAGGCGGTGTTCTCCACCGGCATGACCGGCTACCAGGAGACGCTGACCGATCCCTCGTATCACCGGCAGGTCGTGGTGATGACGGCTCCGCATGTGGGCAACACCGGTGTGAATGACGAGGATCCGGAGTCCTCGCGGATCTGGGTCGCGGGTTATGTCGTACGTGATCCTGCGCGCCGGCCGTCGAACTGGCGCTCTCAGCGGTCGCTGGACGAGGAGCTGGTGGATCAGGGCGTCGTCGGCATCTCCGGTGTCGACACCCGGGCGCTGACCCGCCACCTGCGGGAGCGGGGTGCGATGCGTGTGGGCATCTTCTCCGGCGAGAAGGTCGCGGATGATGCGGCGCTGCTTGCGCGGGTGAAGGAAGCGCCGCAGATGAAGGGCGCGAATCTGTCGGCGGAGGTGGCGACCAAGGAGGCGTACGTCGTCCCCGCGATCGGCACGAAGCGGTTCACGGTCGCTGCGGTGGATCTCGGGATCAAGGGCATGACGCCGCAGCGGATGGCTGAGCGGGGCATTGAGGTGCATGTGCTGCCGGCGACCGCCACGGTCGAGGACGTTTATGCGGTGAACCCGGACGGGGTGTTCTTCTCCAACGGTCCGGGTGACCCGGCTACGGCTGATGGTCCCGTTGCTGTGATGCAGGCCGTGCTGGAACGGAAGACGCCGCTGTTCGGCATCTGCTTCGGCAACCAGATTCTGGGCCGCGCGCTCGGGTTCGGTACGTACAAGCTGAAGTACGGCCACCGGGGCATCAATCAGCCGGTGCAGGACCGTACGACCGGGAAGGTCGAGGTCACCGCGCATAACCACGGGTTCGCCGTGGACGCCCCGCTCGACCGCGTCTCCGACACTCCGTACGGGCGGGCCGAGGTCTCGCATGTGTGCCTGAACGATCAGGTGGTGGAGGGGCTTCGGCTCCTGGACCAGCCGGCGTTCAGCGTCCAGTACCACCCCGAAGCTGCCGCGGGTCCGCATGACGCCGCGTATCTCTTCGACCGCTTCGTAGAGCTCATGGAGGGCCAGCGTGCCTAAGCGCACCGATATCCAGTCCGTCTTGGTCATCGGCTCCGGCCCGATCGTGATCGGTCAGGCCGCGGAGTTCGACTATTCGGGTACGCAGGCCTGCCGGGTGCTGAAGGCCGAGGGCCTGCGGGTGATCCTGGTCAACTCGAACCCGGCCACGATCATGACCGACCCGGAGATCGCCGACGCCACGTATGTCGAGCCGATCACACCGGAGTTCGTCGAGAAGATCATTGAGAAAGAACGCCCCCATGCGCTCCTTCCGACCCTGGGCGGCCAGACCGCGCTGAACACCGCGATAGCACTCCACAGCAACGGTGTGCTCGACAAATACGACGTCGAACTGATCGGCGCCAACGTCGAGGCCATCAACAAGGGCGAGGACCGCGACCTCTTCAAGGAGGTCGTCGCGGAGGTCCGTCGCAAGATCGGGCATGGCGAATCGGCCCGTTCGGTGATCTGCCACTCGATGGACGACGTCCTCAACGGCGTTACGGAATTGGGTGGTTACCCGGTCGTGGTCCGTCCTTCCTTCACGATGGGTGGCGCCGGTTCGGGTTTCGCGCATGACGAGGAGGAGTTGCGTCGGATCGCGGGTCAGGGTCTGACGTTGTCGCCGACCACTGAGGTGCTCCTGGAGGAGTCGATCCTGGGGTGGAAGGAGTACGAGCTGGAGTTGATGCGCGACAAGAACGACAATGTCGTGGTCGTCTGCTCGATCGAGAACTTCGACCCGATGGGTGTGCACACCGGTGACTCGATCACGGTGGCGCCGGCCATGACCTTGACGGACCGTGAGTATCAGCGGCTGCGTGATGTGGGTATCGCGATCATCCGTGAGGTGGGTGTCGACACGGGCGGCTGCAATATTCAGTTCGCGATTGATCCGGTCGACGGCCGGGTGATCGTGATTGAGATGAATCCGCGTGTGTCGCGGTCGTCGGCGCTGGCGTCGAAGGCGACGGGTTTCCCGATCGCGAAGATCGCGGCGAAGCTGGCGGTCGGTTACACGTTGGATGAGATCCCGAATGACATCACGGAGAGGACTCCGGCGTCGTTCGAGCCGACGCTCGACTATGTGGTGGTGAAGGCTCCGCGGTTCGCGTTCGAGAAGT
>NZ_JAEIMH010000062.1:0-12458 GCF_016464295.1 Streptomyces sp. N35
CCCCCCCCGCCTCCCCGCGCCCCCCCCCGCCCCCCCGCGCCCCGCGCGCCCGGCCGGCGGCGAGGACTGGGACGAGGCCTGGCGCCGCACGCCCGACGCCCCCGACCCTTCGCCGGTACGGCTGCCCGGCGCGCAGGTGCCGATCGGGCCCGGCCCCCGGGTCGCCGACGCACGGCGCGAGGCGGACAAGCGGGTGGGCGCCCCTGAGGCGGCGCTCGCCGCGTCGTGGTCGCGTTCGGCGGGCGTCAACGGCGCGGAGCCCGCCCCCGTGGTTCCGGTGCCGTCCGCGGAACCGGCGGCCTGGCGGCCCTGGCGCTTCCGGATGTCCAACGACGTCTGGGGCACGCCGCATGTCGTCGGCGACCGGGTGTACGTCACGTCGTTCGAGGTGCACGCACTCGATGTGGCCACCGGGCGGCGGCAGTTCAAGACCCGTGACGTGGCCTGGTCGATGGCGATCACCGACGGCCGGATCCACGCCTCCGACGGGCCCACGCTCTTCACGCTCGACGCGGCCGACGGCACCGATCTGTGGCGCTTCGCGACGGAGGCCTGGGTGTACTCGCTCAAGGCCGACCGCGGCACGGTCGTCGCCGGGCTGCGCGGCGGCGTGGTCTGCGGGTACGAGGCGGCGAACGGCGAGAAGCTCTGGGAGATCACCGGGGCGCAGACCGACTTCGAGACGCCGGAGGCCGGGCCCGTCATCCACGAGGGCACGGTGTTCCTGTGGAAGGACGCCAGGCTGCGCGCCGTCGAGGCCCGTACGGGCGTCGAGCGCTGGTCGTATCCCATCGGCGACGCCGCCTCCTGCGGAGGCGTGCCGGTCCGGCTGACCCCGGCGTCCGACGGCGCGGTGTATGTCGCGGCGGGGACCCGGGTGCTGGCCGTCGACATCGCGTCGGGCCAGGTCCGCTGGCACTTCGAGGCACCCGCGGTGTTCCTGTCGCCGCCCGCGTACGCGCCCGGCGCCGCGGTCACCGGCGGCGGGGTCTACCTCGCGGACTATCTGGGCACGGTGTACGCCCTGGACGCCAAGGACGGGCGGGACCGGTGGCGGATCGCCACGGAGTCGCGGTCGTCCATCGACCCGGTGCTCGTGGCCTCCGGGCATGTGCACGTGGGGGCCGGCAACGGGCTCTACACGCTGGACGCCGTCACCGGTACGCCCAAGTGGCGCTTCCAGGCGGGCGGCGAGGTCATCGGCTCCCCGGTCGCGGCCGAGGGCCGGCTGCACTTCGGCTCCGCCGACCACTGCCTGTACACGCTGGACGCGGTGGGCGGCCAGCTCCGCTGGAAGCTGGCGACGGGCGGTGAGATCACCGGGGCGCCGGTCGCCCAGGCGGGCGTCGTGTACGCGTGCAGCAAGGACCGGTGCGTGTACGCGCTGGACGCGGTGAAGGGGACGGGGACGGCGCCGGGTCGGTGAGGCGGCGGGCGGGCCGGGCTTCGGCTCCGAGCCGGGCTGCCACTCCGAGCCGGGCTCCGGCTCCGGCTCGGGCTCCGACCGGGCTCCCGCTCCGACTCGGGAGGGCTCCGGGCTCCGGCTCGGCTCGGTGAGGTGTTTGCTCCGAGGCGCTGCTCAGCTCGACGGCGGCGGCTTGTGCCAGGCCGGCGGCGGGCCGTCCTGCTCCTCCGGCGGCGGGCTGTCCGCCGGGGACATCGGGGGCGGCGGGGAGGCCGCGGGAGGCGGGGACGACGGACTGTCCCCGTCCCCGTACGTGTCGGTCCGGTCCCCGTAGGTGTCGGACCGTTCGCCGTACGTGTCGGTCCGGTCCCCGTAAGCGTCGGGCCGGTCCTCCAACCCGTCCGGACGGTCCCCGTACGCGGCGGGACGCTCTCCGAACGCGTCGAACGCGGCCGGATCCTGACCCGGCTGACCCGGCTGACCCGGCTGACCCGGCTGACCCGGCTGACCCGGCTGATCCAGCGTCGGCACGGTGGATACGGGAGCCGGCGGCGGGATCTCGTCGGCCTGGCGCGAGGCACGGCGCGAGGCGCGGCGTGGGCGGCCCGACATGATCAGGGCGGCGAGCAGGATCATCGCCCCGCCCACGAACGCGCTGCCCGCGCCCACATCGAGCCCGTTGCCGTCCGCGTCCACGGAGAGCGAACCCTCCGCCTGTCCCACGCGCACCATCCACAGGACCGCGAACCCCATCGCCACGATGCCCGCGAACGCGAGCAGCAGGCGCGAGCGCACAACCACGCCCACCAGCGTCACGATGGCGACGAACAGGAACGGCAGGAACAGCGAGCCGAACAACTGCGCCTTGTCGTCCGTGACACCGTCCGCCGAGAACAGCTCGTCGATACGGTATTCGCGGCCGAGACGGCCGTCGTACCAGGCACGGAAGGGGCTCCAGACGACGGCCGCCGCTCCGGCGAGAGCGAGGATCGACCCGAGGACGTTGCGGACGCGGCTCATCGGTGACCTCCCGACGGCCCCTTTGGTGCAAAGGGGCACATAGGCCCTGATAGGGGACTCTCGCTCCCGACGCTACGCCCGGCCGGCCGGGCACGCCACCAGGGTGCTCCCGGTCGGCCTCGACCAGGTCATGCAGGAACCGGATGCGCGCCCGCACGTGGAGCGCCGTCGAGGCGGGCGAGCACCGCAGCGCATCCGCCGCGGACCTGATGATCGCGGCGAGCCGCGGACCGCGGCTCAGCGCAGCCGGAACCCCGGCCGACGCTTAGCCGCGGACGGCAGCTCAGCGCAGCCGGAACCCCGGCCTGCGCTTGCCGAAGAGGCCGGCCTGTTCGTCCCAGGGCAGGTTGCCGAGGCCGATCAGCTGGGGTGCCTGTGCCGCCGCCTGCGCCCGGGCGGGAGCCGACGCCGCCCACACCGCACGGACCGTGCCTTCGACGGCCGCGGGCGGACAGGAGGCGATGACCTCCGCCGAGGCCACGGCGGACGCCAGCGCCCCGCCCGGCGCGGTGAGCTCGGAGACGAGGCCGACCTCGTACGCGCGCCGCGCCGAGACCCGCTCGGCCGTCCCCATCAGGGACATCCGCGCGACCTCCCCGAACGGCATGCGCTGCGCCATGTAGATGGCCTCGTACGCGCTCACCATCCCGTACGTCGTATGCGGATCGAAGAACGTCGCCCGCTCGTCCGCGACGATGAACTCGCTCTCGCCGAGGAGATAGAAGGCCCCGCCGCAGGCCATCCCGTTCACCGCCGCGATCACCGGCTTCCACAGGTCGCAGGCCTTCGGCCCGATCGCGACCAGGGGATCGTCGATGGTGTACGGGGACGGCGGCTGCGGCACCTCCGCCGCCCGGTCGATGCCGGTGCAGAAGGCCTTCTCGCCCGCTCCGGTGATCACGACGGCCCGTACCGACGGGTCGAACCTGAACTGCCGCCAGGCGGCGGTCAGTTCGGCGGCCGTCGCCAGATCGATCGCGTTGTGCTTCTCGGGCCGGTCCAGGGTCAGGACCGCGACCCCGGTCTCCTTGTCGCACTCCACACGTAGGGACATCAGCGCTCCAGCACCCACTGCGGCATCGTGAACTCGCCGATCCGCGCGAACACCACCTGCACCCGCGCCCCGATCCTCAGCCGGGACGGATCGACGGAGTTCCACGGGGCGCCGGCCTCGGTGACGAGGTTGCCGACGAGGCGGATGCGCGGGGCTTCCGCCAGCTCGACCACGATCGCGTTGTACGGGGCCATGTCCGCGTAGGCCGGAAGCAGCGGCGGATGCGGGAAGACGTACGACCAGATCCGGCCCTTGCCGCTCATCCGCCGCCACTCGCTGTCGAAGGACTGGCAGTGCGGGCAGCAGGGGCGCGGCGGGAAGCGGAGCTCGCCGCACTCGGGGGCGGCGCAGGCCTGGACGCGCAATTCGTGCTGGGCGGTGTACTCCCAGAAGGGCGCGCCGTCGTCGTCGACGACCGGGGCCAGGAGATCTGCAGAGGTCATCGGGGATCAGCTCCTCAGGAGTACGGCCGACGTGGGGACGCCCTCGCCCGCGGTCACCAGGCAGGTGGCCGCGTCGGGGACCTGGGCGGTGGAGGTGCCGCGCAGCTGCTTGACGCCCTCGGTGATCAGGTTGAAGCCGTGGACGTACGCCTCGGAGAGGCCGCCGCCGCTGGTGTTGATGGGCAGCCGCCCGCCGATCTCCAGGGCGCCGCCCTCGGTGAACGCCCCGCCCTCACCGCGTCCGCAGAAGCCGTAGCCCTCCAGGGAGAGCGGAATCAGTGGCGTGAACGCGTCGTAGATCTGCGCCACATCGATGTCCTCGGGGCCGAAGTCGGCCTGCTTCCACAGCTGTCGGGCGGCGGTCCAGGCGGGCCCGGACAGCGGGTCGTCGTTCCAGTAGTTGACCATGCCGTGGTGCTGTGCGGGCAGCCCCTGCGCGACCGAGTGCAGGTAGACGGGCTTCTGGCGGCAGTCGCGGGCGCGCTCCGCGGAGACGATGACGGCCGCCAACGCCCCGTCCGTCTCCAGGCAGTTGTCGAAGAGACAGAGCGGATCGCTGATCATGCGGGCCGTCATATACGACTCGCGGGTCATCGGACGCTCGTACATCTGCGCCGCCGGGTTCTGGTTGGCGCGGTTGCGGCAGGCGAGCGCGACGTTGAAGAGGTGGTCGCGCGTCGTGCCGTACTCGTGCATATGGCGCCGGGTGAGCATGCCGATCTCGTCGGCGGGCCGCAGCAGACCGTAGGGGCGCGTCCACTGGCCCGGGGTGGGCAGTTGGACCTGGGTGTTGGTCCACGGGCGGCGCCCCGAGCCGCGCTTGCGCGAACGCCAGGCGACCCCGACGCTCGCCTGTCCCGTCGCGACCGCCGAGGCGAGGTGCGCGAGGGTCGCGCAGGAACCGCCGCCGCCGTAGCCGACCTTGGAGAAGAAGGTGACGTCGCCCGCGCCGATCGTCTTGGCTATCTCGACCTCGTCGGTCTCCTCCATCGTGTACGAGGCGAAACCGTCGACCTCGGCGGGGGAGATGCCCGCGTCGTCGAGCGCCGCGAGGATCGCCCGGCAGGCCAACGCCTTCTCGGATTCCGGTAGTTGTTTCGCGAAGGGGGTCTGGCCTATCCCGACTATCGCTGTAGCGTCCTTCAATGTGCCCGCGGCCATGGCCACCTCCGAGATCACGCGCCTGCATCCCTGCTGACAGCGGAGGAGGCTACAGCTAATCTGACGGATAGTCAGCAATGGGTTCTCCCCTGCTCCAACGAAGTTGAGAGCTCGGGGAAGGGTGGGAGGGCTTGCGATGCGCGGGGAAGAGCGAGTGATGCGCGGCGACCTTGAGTGGGGCAGCATTCCGGGCCTGGTACGTGCGGCGGCCCGGCGTTACGCGACGCAGGAGGCGGTGGTCGAGGGCCGCACCCGGATCACGTACGCGGAACTCGGCGAACGCGTCGGGCGCGCGGCTGCGGCGTGTATCGCGAGCGGGGTCGAACCCGGGGACCGGGTGGCGGTGTGGGCGCCCAACACCCTCGACTGGATCGTCTCCTCGCTCGGCGCGGTATCGGCGGGCGCGGTGCTCGTCCCGCTCAACACCCGCTTCAAGGGCAGCGAAGCCGCGTATGTCCTCGGCCGCTCCCGCGCCAAGCTGCTGTTCATCACGGGGACGTTCCTCGGGACCTCGTACGTGGCTTCGCTGCGGCGGGCCACCGCCGAGGGCGAGGGCTCCGGGCCGCTGCCGGCGCTCCCGCACCTGGAGCAGGTGGTGGTCCTGTCCGACGACGCCCCGGAGGACTTCCGTACATGGAAGGACTTCCTGGCGGGCGGGGACGCGGTGCCGGCCGCGGAGGTCGAGGCGCGGGGAGCCGGCATCGATCCGGACTCGGCCTCGGACCTCGTCTTCACCTCGGGCACGACGGGCCGCCCCAAGGGCGCCGTCATCACCCACGCGCAGTCCCTGCGCTGCTACGGCATCTGGAGCGAACTCGCGGGCCTGCGCGAAGGCGACCGCTATCTGATCGTCAACCCCTTCTTCCACACCTTCGGCTACAAGGCGGGCATCCTGGCCTGTCTGATGCGCGGCGCGACGATGGTGCCGCAGCCGGTCTTCAACGTGGACACGGTGCTCGCCAACATCGCCAGCGAACGCATCTCGGTCCTGCCGGGACCGCCCACACTCCACCAGTCGCTCCTCGACCACCCCGCGCGCGCGAAGCACGACCTGTCGGCGCTGCGGCTCGTCGTCACGGGCGCGGCGGTGGTCCCGCTGCAGCTGGTCGAGCGGCTGCGCTCCGAGCTCGGGATCGCCACCGTCCTGACGGCATACGGCCTTTCGGAGGCCAGCGGGATCGTCACGATGTGCCGGCGCGGGGACGCGGCCCAGGTGATCGCGGAGACCTCGGGGCGGGCGATACCCGGCACGGAGGTCCGTGTCGTCTCCCCGGTCGGCGAGACGCTCGCGGCGGGGAAGTCGGGTGAGGTGATGGTGCGCGGGCACAACGTGATGCGGGGGTACTTCGAGGACCCCCAGGAGACGAAGAAGACCATCACGCCGGACGGCTGGCTGCGCACCGGGGACGTCGGGGTGCTCGACGAGGAGGGCAACCTGCGGATCACCGACCGCATCAAGGACATGTTCATCGTCGGCGGCTTCAACGCGTATCCGGCCGAGATCGAGCAACTCCTCGGTCTGCACCCGGACGTCGCGGACGTCGCGGTGATCGGTGTGCCGGACGCGCGGCTCGGCGAGGTGGGCAAGGCGTACGCGGTACGGCGCGCGGGCTCGACCCTCACCTCGGACGATCTGATCGCCTGGTCCCGGCGCGAGATGGCCAACTACAAGGTGCCGCGGCAGGTCGAGTTCGTGAGCGAACTGCCGCGGAACGCGAGCGGGAAGGTGCTGAAGACGGAGCTGCGGGGGCGGCGGGGCTAGGCGCCAGGCGCGACGTCAGCCCTGAGCGCGGCGCCAGCCCTGAGCCCGGCGCGGCGTCAGCCCTGCGCCTGGGAGGCGTCGATCTCGGCCTGGCTTGCCTCGACGCAGAACTCGTTGCCCTCGGGGTCGAGGAGGGTCTGCCAGCCCCTGCCGTTCGGGCGGCGCATATCGTTCTCGAGGGTCGCGCCGAGGGCGATCAGCCGCTCGACCTCTTCGTCGCGGGTCCGGTCCTGCGGCTGTACGTCGAGGTGGACGCGGTTCTTGAGCGTCTTGCCCTCGGGCACGGTCACGAAAAGGATCGTGTCGCCCTCGTGCTCGACGATCGCCTCGGGGTCACCGGGGTTGTCCTCGTCGCTCAGCTTTCCGCCGAGCACTTCGGCCCAGAACTGGGCCTGGGCGTAGGGGTTGTGGCTGTCGATGGTGATGTGCCGGATACGTGAGGTCATCCGGGCATCCTGGCCTGTGGGACCAGTCGGGGCAACGGAGTTGTTACGCGGCCCGGCAGCCCCGTACACGCACGCCCGTACCCATGCTGCGGCCGCGGCAGTGGGCTCCCCCTCCGCACTGCCGCGGCCGATCCCCCCTCGTGGAGTGCGGTCTCAGGCGCCCTCGCCGGTCGCGTGCTCGTCGGGGGGCTTGGTGGGCTCGCCGGTCCCGTGCTCGTCGAGCGGCTTGATGGGCTCGCCGGTCGCGTGCTCGTCCTCGGGCTTGACTATGACGGGCTCGGTCTTCTTCTCGTCGCTCATGCGTGGCTCCCCTGTGTAGTGCAGCGCGAATCGATGACGCCGCCCGCCCGGCAACTCCCCCGAGGACTGCCGGACGGGCGGTGTGGGCCGCTCACACTAGTGCGCGGCTCTGCGGTTGATCCGTCTGCCCCCCGACGCGGCGGATCGACCTCATGAGCATGTCGTGCGGCGATAAACGAACGATGAACGTCCTGTCCGGGACCGGCCACACACCTGTCACGAGGCGGTACGAGACGGGATGGGTCCTTCCGCTACGGCCGCCGGACGGGAGCCAGGCCGACCTCTGAACGATGGAGGGTGAACGACCGAGGGCGAGGGAGCGAGGCCATCGACGGAGGGCGAACAAGTGCCCGGCGGACCGACGTGCCGGACTACGCCGCCGTCGCGGGACTCAGCAGCCCCCGGACCTCGTCGGCCTCGGGCGAACCCAATTCCGTGTAAAGATCCAGCGCTTCACGCCAGCAGGCCGCCGCACGCACGCTCATGCCCACGGCGGACAGCGCCCGTCCGAGCACGGTCAGCACGTTCGCCCGCCGCCAGTCGCCGCCGATGTCCTGGAGCGCCAGGGCCTGTTCGGCATGGGCCGAGGCCTGGGCGTGCCGGCCGGCCGCCAGGTGCGCCTCCGCCATCCGGTAGTGCGCCATGCCGAGCCACAGCGACTGCCGGCTCTCACGGAAGGTCGCCAGAGCGTTGGAGAGCTGGGCCAGCGCCTCGGTGGACCGGCCGGCACGGGTCAGGGCCACACCGAGGGCGTACTGCGCATTGGCGATCCGCAGGACCGAGTCCAGCTCGGCGTAGATCCGTACACCTTCGAGGGCCAGCTCCACCGCGCTGTCGATCTGGTCGAGTTCGAGCTGGACCCGGGACAGATTGCACACCGCGCTCGCCTCGCCCGGCCGGTTGGCGTCCGCGCGGAAGGCCTCGATGGCCCCGCGCAGATGGGCCTGCGCCTCCTCGTAACGGTGCTCGTAGAGCGCGATGATCCCCCGCTGGTTGGGCACGCGGCCCAGCGGCACCGGATCGGCGGCCATCCGCCCGAGCTCGTACGCGAGCCGCGCCTCGTCGTCGGAGCGGTGGAACTCGCCCGCGAGGCTGAGCACATGGGCGAGGAAGGTCCGCGCCCTTCCTTCGGCGAGCGCGTCGCCCGCGATGTGCGCGGCTTCGACGACGGTGCGCGCGGTCGCCTCGTAGCGGCGGGCGTCGACCCGGGACTCGGCCAGGTCCACGGCGGCCATCAGCAGGTCCGCGGCCCGCCGCAGCATCGCGCCGTCCGCGGACTGCTGGACGCAGGCGAGCAGACATCCGGCCTCGGCGAACAGCCAGTCGACGGCCTGGGAGCGGGTGGCGAAGCGCAGGCCCTCGCGTTCGGTCGGTGAAAGGTGGTCGACCAGCCGGTCGCCCGGCCGCTCGATCGCGTACACCTGTGCCGCCGTCGCCAGATAGAAGTCGAGCAGCCGCGACAGCGCGGCCCCCCGCTCACTGGGCGGCTGCTCGTCGCGTTCCGCGCAGGAACGCGCGTAGAGGCGTACGAGGTCGTGGTAGCGGTAGCGGCCCGGCGCCGCGGATTCGAGGAGCGAGGCGTCGACGAGGGATTCGAGGAGGTCCTCGGCCTTCTCCTCGGGCAGGTCGAGGATCGCGGCGGGCGCCGCGAGGGAGATGTCGGGGCCGGCCGCGCGGCCGGGGAGACGGAAGGCGCGGGCCTGTGGGGGCTCCAACTGGCCGGAACCGAGCTCGGAGGGGGCCTTGACCGCGAGGTCGCCCGCCTGCAGTTCGTCCAGGCGCCGGCGCTCGTCGGCGAGCTTCGCCGCGAGGACGGAGACCGTCCAGGTCCGGCGGGCGGCAAGCCGGGACGCGGCGATCCGGATGGCGAGCGGCAGGAAACCGCAGGCGGCCACGACGTCGAGCGCGGCCTCGCGTTCCGACGCCACCCGCTCCTCGCCGACGATCCGCGTGAAGAGCTGAAGGGCCTCCTCGGGCGACATCACATCGAGGTCGACGAGGTGCGCACCCGCCAAATCCACCATGCGGTGGCGTGAGGTGACCAGGGCCGCGCAGCCCGCGGTGCCCGGCAGCAGCGGCCTGACCTGGGCGGCGTCGCGCGCGTTGTCGAGCAGGACGAGTACGCGCCGGCCGTCGAGCACCGAGCGGAACAGCGCCGAACGCTCCTGAAGGGTCTCGGGTATCGCCGCGTCCGCGGTGCCGAGCGCCCGCAGGAACGCACCGAGCACCGCCTGCGGCTCGGCGACGCGAGGGCCGGAGCCCTGCAGGTCGACGTACAGCTGCCCGTCCGGGAAGTGCACGCGCGCGGCGTGCGCGACATGGACGGCGAGGGTGGTCTTGCCGACGCCGCCGATCCCGGCGACGGCGGAGACCGCCATCACCTGGCCCTCGGCGGAGGCCAGCACATCGCTGAGCTCGGACACGAAGGCGCCGCGTCCGGTGAAGTCGGCGACGGTGGCGGGCAGTTGGGCGGGATGGGCCGGGGCGGCGGCGGGCTGGGCCAAGGGGGCCGCCGGCTCCGCGAGCAGCGGGTCCGCCCGCAGGATCCGCTGGTGCAGATCCGACAGACCCTGACGCGGATCGACGCCCAGTTCCTCGGTGAGGAGGCGGCGCGTGTCGTCGTACACCGCGAGGGCCTCCGCCTGGCGCCCGCTGCGGTACAGCGCGAGCATCAGGAGCTCGCGCAGCCGCTCCCGCAACGGGTGCGCGGCCGTGAGCGCGGTCAGTTCGGAGACGGCTTCCGCGTGGCAGCCCTGCTCGAGATCCATGTCGAGACGGGTCTCGAGGATCTGCAGCCGCCACTCCACGATCCGGGTGCGCTGCGTGTCCGCGTACGGGCCGGGGACATGGGCGAGCGGTTCGCCGTCCCACAGGCCGAGCAGCTTGTTGATGAGCGCCCGCGCCTGGCAGAGATCACCCGTCGCGCGCGCCTTCTCGGCCTCCGTCCACAGCTCCTCGGCCACGGCGAGGTCCAGCGCGTCGGCGGTGCACCGGATCGCATAGCCGCCGGCCTCGCTGACCAGCGAGTCCGGGTCGAGGATCTTGCGCAGCCTGGAGGCATACGTACGCAGCGCGGCCAGGGCCTGCGACGGCGGCTCCTCGCCCCAGATGCCGTCGATCAGCTCGGCCGCCGTGGCCGTCCGGCCCTGGCGGAGGAGCAGCGCCGCGAGCAGCGCCCGTTGCTGCGGGGATCCGGTCGGCAGCGGGTCGCCACCGCGCCAGGCCCGCACCGGTCCGAGCAGGCTGAACTGCAGCGGTGCCACTGTTTCCGGCCGCCGCTGGGCCGGCACGCGCGGTACACCGTCCATCGTGGTCGTCCCCCTGGCCCCCGTTATGCCCTGATTTGGGTAATTCCCGTCGGGTGTACGGGAATTAACTGTGTCAGTTTGCCTTGGCGGGGCGTGGGGGCGCAGCCCCCACGAGCACGAATCGGCTACAGCTCACAAACATCCACCCACACCCCCCAATCCCCGCGGGGGTCCGGGGGTGGAGCCCCCGAATCTGCAAGCCGCCCCCGCCCAGGGAGCTGACGATCCGTCAGATAGCGGCTACCGTGGGGACCATGGAGACCTTCCCGAAGATCATCTCGGTGGACGACCACACGGTTGAGCCCCCCAACGTCTGGCGGGACCGGCTCCCGTCCAAGTACCAGGACATCGGCCCCCGGATCGTACGAGCGCCCCTGAAGGAAATGACCTTCCTCGGCGGCAAGTTCGCACCGGTGATGGGCGCACCCGGAGACGACGGGCCGATCGGCGACTGGTGGGTCTACGAGGACCTGCACCGCCCCCTCACCCGCCTCGACACGGCCGTCGGCTACTCCCGCGACGAGATCAAGCTCGAGGTCATCACGTACGAGCAGATGCGGCCGGGCTCGTTCTCCGTGCCCGAGCGCCTCGCGGACATGGACATCAACCACGTCCAGTCCGCCGTCTGCTTCCCGACCTTCCCGCGCTTTTGCGGCCAGACCTTCACCGAGGCCAAGGACCGCGAACTCGGTCTGCTCGGCGTGCGCGCGTACAACGACTGGATGGTCGAGGACTGGTGCGGCCCCGACGCCAAGGGCCGGCTCATCCCGCTGACCCTGATCCCCTTGTGGGACGCGCGACTTGCGGCCGAAGAGGTCCGCCGCAACGCCGCCCGCGGCGTCCGGGCGGTCGCCTTCTCCGAGATACCCCCGCACCTCGGTCTGCCTTCGATCCACACGGACGAGTGGGACCCGTTCCTTCAGGCGTGCGACGAGACCGGCACGGTCATCGCCATGCACATCGGCTCCTCCTCGAAGATGCCGTCGACCTCCGCGGACGCGCCGCCGGCCGTCGGCTCCACCATCACCTTCGCCAACTGCTGCTTCTCGATGGTCGACTGGCTGATGAGCGGCAAGTTCGAGCGCTTCCCCAACCTCAAGATCATGTACGCGGAGGGCCAGATCGGCTGGATCCCGTACATCCTGGAACGCGCCGACGTGGTCTGGGAGGAGAACCGCGCCTGGGGCGGAGTCGCCGACAAGGTGCACCGGCCGCCGTCGGAGCTCTTCGCCGAGCATGTCTTCGGCTGCTTCTTCGACGACGCGTTCGGCCTGAAGAACCTGGACGCGATCGGCGTGGACAACGTCCTGTACGAGACGGACTACCCGCACTCGGACTCGACCTGGCCCAAGTCCAAGGAGGTCGGGGAGTCCCAGATGGGGCACCTGGCGCCGGACGTCGTCGACGCGCTCGTACGCGGGAACGCGATCAAGCTGCTCGGGCTGACGGAGGACGGGCTCTGGGGGCCGTCGGCGCCGGTCAAGTGATCACGCGGGAGGGGCGGGGGGGCCCCGGCGCTCGGGGCGCGGCCCCCCCCGCCGGGGGGGGCCCCCTCCCCC